>DAOWGY010000177.1 GCA_030641695.1 Gammaproteobacteria bacterium | reverse complement strand
TGAGACGGCGCGGTTCGGTGTCGCCTGCGACGTTTATGAGCCACATGTCGCTTACCGTTCCGTCCTCGTCAGATGAATGCTCGGTGTCTGCAACCACTGCGTAGCGGCCGGCGGGACTGACGACCGGAGTCTTGAGTCGCTTCATCAGCCAGACGTCTTCGTGGGAAACCGGCCGCAGGCCGTCCTGTTCTGCGAAAGCGATTAGCGGCAAAAGGAAAATGAGGACTGTCGCTGATGATCTGCGCACTGCGTTCTCCTGTTATTTAAAGTGGCTTTTGTGGATCGATGCCCGGCATGAATTGCTTCTTGCGGTCGAGGTCGGTGAATTTGTAAACGAGGCCCAGCCAGTTGTTGACGATTGCCCTGGCGGTATCTCCCCAGGTGTTGTCGAGCAACGGCTCGATGTCTTTTTCCAGGGTGTCGACGATGCGCTCGGCCGCACCCGGGGACTTCGCGGCCGCGTCGACGTGTTTGCGCGCCAGTTCGGCGGCTTCGTCGGAGAAATAGTTCTCCGGGAACGGCGGGGGCCCTTCAAGCTCGCCTGCCAGAAAGCGCTTTACTTCGCGCTTGTATTCCTTGAGCAGGCTGTTGATGTCGTATTCCGGGTGCCCCTGGAAATAGATGATACGAAACTGGTCCGGGCTGGCTGCCATATGTACGCCGCCTTCAGGGCTTTCAGCAAGTACCGTGAGCCCGGCGGCTTCGAGTTGTTGCCGGGAGATATCGTTATACCGTGAATGTGGTGCATCGAAGCGGGTGTTGATTTCCCGGAGCAGCGGGTGTGCCGGTGTGCTCAGCCGATGACGGTAAACGCCCCAGCGCTTTTCAGGCAGCGGCTGGCGCTCGATGCCATGAAAATGCTTCAGCAAGGCGTGCGTCGCGAGGCACGAACACAAGATTGACGTGACGTTGTCCTGGGCCCAACTAACCACTTCGATCAGCGGATCCCAGAACGGCTCCTTGTCCAGTGCCGGGTTGGCAACATTGGCCCCCGTAATAATGAGTGCGTCCAGCCCCTCACCCCGGAGATCCTCAAAGCGGCTGTAGTAGCGCTCGATGTACTGCAGCGCGTCGTCACTTCTTGGCAGTCCGGGGAGTGAGAAGGGATAGACATAGAACTGAGCGATGCGGTTGCAGCCGCCGACGAGGCGGATGAACTGTCGTTCGGTCGCCTGCAGCGCAGCGTCGGGCATCATGTTCAGGAATCCGATGTGGAGCTCGCGGATGTCCTGATGCAAGGCGCGATCGAGCGGCAAAATTTCATGGCCTTGCTCGCGCAAGTGCCGAAAAGCAGGCAGGTCTGAGTGGGCAACCAGTGGCATGCTGCGGAGTGTACAGTCGGGCAGGCAAGGAACTCCAGACAGATTGCTATTCGGAGCCCTATATACTGCGAGGAACCTCGCGTGCCGTCTCGCCTCTAAGACCACAGATTCATGCTTCTTCAAATCAGAAACCTGTTGGTCGTTTCCGGGCTCTTGCTTGCCGCTGGCAGCGCTTTGGCTGGAGAAACACCACTCGGTGAGATCCGCTCGGCCACAACACTTGTCGAAATACTCGGCGCCGAGTCGGCCGGGCATTTCGAGAATGTCGTCGAACCCAATGAAATTATCGAATGGGAATTGTACATCCCTGCAAACTACGATCCCGATAGCCCTGCGGGGCTGATGGTCTACGTAAGCCCGATGGACTCTGGCGCCATCCCGGCCAGGTGGAAGCCGGTTATGGATGAAAATAACCTGATCTGGATCGGCGCCAACAGCTCCGGTAACCGGGTGAGGGTCGCCCGACGAGTGAGCTATGCATTGGTTGCGCCAGCGGTTGCCGCCGGAGACTATGAGATCGACGAGTCGCGCGTTTACGTCTCCGGTTTCTCCGGGGGCGGCCGAGTGGCAAGCATGGTTGCTCCCGAATATGCACACATTTTCGGAGGGGCGATCTACATTTGCGGTGTCGACTTTTGGGGTAATCGAAAGCCCGACCAAATTGAAGAAGTGCGTGCGAATCGCTACGTCTTCGTCACCGGAAGAAAGGACTTCAATCGTGACGAGACGCGCGATGTCCACAGGAAGTATCGAAAGGCCGGCGTAAACAACCTGTTGCTGATGGACATCAGCGGCATGGATCACACGATTCCGTCCGCCGAAAAATTCGCTGAGGCTATTGCCTTTCTGGACGACGAGGTTGCTTCGCCAGATACGGAGTGAAAAGCGAGTGTCTGGCTTACCCAAAGTGTGTCAATACCTACATATGATGGCTGTCCCCGATTCTTGCGGTTATCTATTGCCCAGACAGTCGTCTTCGATTTCCCTCTTGCGCTTCTTCGGGTCGTTGACGATTTCGTAGAAGCCATCGATGTACGTCAGTGCGTTCTTGCGAGTTCGCTGGTCAATCCCCGGCAGATTCAACGCCTCTTCAATCTGCGGCCGCAGCTCGTTGAACTTCGCGATCGATTCGTCAAGGTGCTTGATGTTCATACACCTGCCGCGAGTGGCCGCGTGTCGACATCGTAAAGTCGAGCGCGACCTCGGATCCTGCATCGGTGTAACGCAACACGCCAGGTACTTCGGGTCTGTCTTCGGCGTCATGGACAATCGTCTTCACCGGCATTTCGATTATGATTTCAAGCGCTGTTTGATCCTCGAACAACGGATAACCCGCGCTGCAGTCCATCGATAAGACAACCCCGAATATCGCGATGGTGAGCGCACATAATTTTTTTAGCATTTCTTGCCCACCCCGATGTGCACGCTAGTATGTTCGGTCACTTTGCGGGTGTCGATAAGTTTGGGAAGACACGGTAACCTATGAATTCTGACAGCTTTACGGCTTTCGCTATTCTGTACGGATGCGACGGATTGCTCAGTCGTGCATTTTGGCCGTGCTTGGTGATGGTCTGTTGAAGTTGGCGTGACGCCGCACCTGCCTTAGTATCCGTGTTCATGACATCTCCTTCTTATAAGCATGTACTAGTCGTCAATGTTTTGTCGATGCTGCTGTGTGGCGGAGCGGCGATGGCCGATGCCATCATGCGCAGCCAGGCGATGTTCGCCGACACCATCGCCGAATACTTTGTCGAAGACGATCATGTTCGACTCGAGTTGGAGATTGGCTCCAATGATGTTGCTGCGTTTCGAAATTTGTTACCCGATGCTTTGTATCAACGACTCGGTTATGACGATACGCCACTAAAGGAAAGGCTAGGAAAATTCGTAATCGAAGACATGCCGGTGCTGGTTGATGACACCACCGTAGTTGGGATGGTTACTAATATTGGGCCGGCAACTCGACCTCTGCGGGATCAGATCACCGGTGAGGTGCTTCCAACACCGGAAGACGAGGCGACAGTAGTAATTCGCGCGACGATCGTTTATCCGTTCAGCGAACGCCCCGAATCTTTGACCCTGATTGCACCACGGGAGACCGGCGTGGCCGATATTGGTTTTGTGCTGTATCACAAAGGCGTCGCTGTTAACGACTATCGTTACCTGAGTAGCGGAAATACCGTCAATCTTGACTGGCAGGATGCTTGGTATTCAGCATTCCCCGAGCGCAGCCTGAGGCGCCAGTACTACTCGTCGATGACCGGCTTCATATACGTGGAGCCGTATGAAGTACGTAAGGAGATCATCGTGCGTCCAGCCGACATACAGCGGTATGTCGATCTGGGGCTAGCTGGCGAAACGACGATTCCCGCTGAACGGCACGACGAGATAAAAGCAAAAATAGTTGATTTCCTTGGTGATCACTTTCCGGTGAAGATCGATGGTGAGCTTGTGAAAGGGAGCGTCGATCGGGTCAACTTCCTGAGAAGAACATTGCGAAGCAGCGTTGTCGTGGACAACCAGGATCTTGAGCTCCTGCCGGCGACCATTGGTGTGATCTATATATTTCCTACGGACGGGCTGCCGCAAAATGTCGAACTGGAGTGGGACCTGTTCAACGACAAGACGCCGACCATTCCAGCCGCCACAGTTGACCAGGCGGGTCCGTTGCCAATTATCCTCGAGCCGGACTTCAATGTATTGCGCTGGGAAAATTTCCTGAAATTTCCTGAACTGCCGACGCTTGCTGAGATCGAGAAACCGCCGACGGTTCTGCAGAGTGTCGCCGCCTGGGGGCGCTGGCTGTTGTTGGCGCTAAGCATCGTCCTGCTCGCCGGGTTGCTGAGATCGTGGTCGGCGCGCCGGACATTGTCTCGACCGATGTTGTCATTTTCACTATTGGCCTTGGCGATAACTGTTTTGTTTTTCCATCAGCATCGCCAGGTCGCGATGAACGACGAGCGCCTGACGCAGATGGTTGGCGATCTTCTGCATAACGTTTATCGCGCATTCGACTATCGTGGTGAGGAAGTCATTTACGATGTACTCGAGAAAAGTGTCTCGGGCGAACTGCTCACCGACATCTACCTCGAAACACAAAAGGGACTCGAGCTTGCCAATCAGGGTGGCGCACGAGTAAAGGTAAAGACGACGGAAGTAAACAATGCAGAATTGCTAAGCCGCGACGGCAACCGATTGACGATTGCAAGTGATTGGAACGTGTCAGGTTCGGTAGGCCACTGGGGTCACATCCACCAGAGGATGAACGGTTACCGGGCCAATCTCGAGATCAGCGAAATCGATGGCGTCTGGAAATTGACGGGCCTGGAGATCCTCGAAGAGCAGAGGCTCTGAGTCGCAATGATCAATATCAGCGAGCTGGCATTCAGCTACCGAGGACGTGGTCCAGACAGGTCATCGTCCTTCGGCATGCGGGTGGATGAGTTTACTGTTCCGCCAGGCGCCAGCACGGCTCTCGTCGGGCCAAGCGGGTCCGGAAAAACGACGCTGCTGGGACTGATCGCAGGCACGCTGCGAGCCGCGTCGGGAAGCATCATTGTCAACGATCAGGCAATTACAGATTTCAGTGACAATGAGCTTGGTCAATACCGTATTCGCAGTGTCGGACAGGTGTTCCAGGCCTTCGAGTTACTCGGCTATCTCACAGTCATCGAGAATGTCATGTTGCCCTGGTATATCTCCGGTAGCGGACGCAAGGCCGATATCCGTGAGCGCGCTACGGATTTGCTGTGCGGCGTCGGCCTGGAGTTGAAGCTGAACGCAATGCCGGGAGAGCTATCGCAAGGCGAACAGCAACGCGTCGCGGTGTGCCGGGCCATGCTCAATAATCCTCCGGTGTTGCTTGCTGACGAGCCCACCGGCAACCTCGACCAGGAGAACAAGCAAAACGTCGTCGACCTGCTGGTGGAGCAGGCGACGCGCAATAACAGCACGTTGTTGATGGTGACGCACGACGAATCGCTGCTTGGAAAATTCAATTCAGTGCTGGATATGCGCCACATCGCGCGACCATTAGACGAGCAGAGATAACGATGAGTGGCGCGTTATTTCTCGGCTGGCGTTATCTTGCACATCACCGTTTCAAGAGTGGCATCCTGATTGCGTCAATCACGCTGATGCTTTTTCTGCCGGCTGCGACCCGGCT
>DAOWGY010000354.1 GCA_030641695.1 Gammaproteobacteria bacterium | reverse complement strand
GACGGGCCGGTGCGCGGCAACGGCAAGATCATCCAGGAGCTGGAGCGGGTCTTCCGCGGCGCCGGCTGGAACGTCATCAAGGTCGTCTGGGGCAGTGGCTGGGACCCCATGCTGGCCCAGGACGACGAGGGTCTGCTGGTGCGCGATGTTCTGGCCCTCACCGGCTTCTCCGAGGCCGAAACCCTTGACGGTCTTCGCCAGTATGATCGTCGGCTGACCGGTATGACGTATGGCGGCATCGTAGGCGGCATAGATCTTTCGGTAGTCGTGGCCACCACGATTGAGACGCCAGATCTGGCCGTCTGACATATCGGCCACCATCGCGGCCGTCTCCGCGTGCTTGCCGAAGAATTTCTCGCGAACGTAAGCACCGTCACGTGCCTTATAGACCTGGTACTCACCGTCCACGGTCTCTTCCATCAGGCGCCTCAGTATCCCGGTATGGTCCTCCGTCAACAGTGGGTCCCAGCGCGAGCCCCAGATGACCTTGATGACGTTCCAGCCGGCGCCACCGAATGCCGCCTCGAGTTCCTGGATGATCTTGCCGTTGCCGCGCACCGGCCCGTCGAGGCGCTGCAGGTTGCAATTGACAACGAATACGAGGTTGTCGAGACCCTCGCGAACCGGCATCGTGATAGCGCCCATCGACTCCGGCTCGTCCATTTCGCCGTCGCCGAGAAACGCCCAGACCTTGCGATCGCTGGGCTCGACGAGACCGCGGTTCTCCATGTAACGCATGAAGCGCGCCTGGTAGATCGCCAGCATCGGCCCGAGCCCCATCGACACGGTCGGGAACTGCCAGAAATCCGGCATCAGCCAGGGGTGCGGGTATGACGACAGGCCACCGCCGCCGACTTCGCGGCGGAAGCGTGACAGATGCTCCTCAGTCAGGCGGCCCTCGAGATATGCCCGTGCGTAAATACCGGGTGACGAGTGGCCCTGGACGAACAACATGTCACCGCCCTGGTCTCCTGTTGCGCCACGCCAAAAATGGTTGAATCCGACTTCATACATGGTTGCTGACGACGCATAACTCGACAGGTGGCCACCGTACTCGGTGCTCTCACGATTCGCCCGCACGACCATCGCCATGGCGTTCCAGCGAATGTAGGCTTCGATGCGGCGCTCGAGCGAGCGATCGCCCGGGTATCCGGGCTGGCGTCCGGCCGCAATTGTGTTCAGGTAGGCCGTGTTCGGCGAGTACGGCAGGTACGCGCCCGACCGTCTTGCATAGTCGATCATGCGATTGAGCAGGAAGTGCGCCCGCTCGGGGCCGTGCTGTGCCAATACCGAATCAATGGACTCCAGCCACTCACTGGTTTCCAACGGATCAGTGTCGTCAAACGGATTGAACTTGGTCATGGGCCGTCCATTGTGTTCGTCCGATCGCAACAGATGACCGAGACATTCACATTGCGTGAATATTACGAGGTGTCCTGCTAGGATCACCGCTCGATCGCACCGGACCGTGCAGAAATTTCTATCTGGGGCGCCATATTCCGGGTTTGCACGGTGACGGTCAAGCACACGAAAGAGAATTCATACGCATGCATCCACTTCTTCCCGAACCGAAAGAAATCCGGGTTATTCAGCAGCTTGGACGCGTGACCAGCGAGGCGCTCGCGCCGCTCGATCAGTTACTCCTGATACTACCGGAAAAGGTCCCGGGCAGCGTCTGGAAGCGGCTGCCCCAGGGCAGCAAACTGCAGGCCGCGATGCGCCGTCGCCCCGAGGGCTCGGTCCCCGCCCTGCAGACCCGGCTCGCCAACAAGCGACAGACGTTTGTCGTCGGCGGCACGATCGCGAGGGATGCCACTGCATTCGAGCAGCTCACCTTGGCGCGCAAGCTCGTCGCCAGCGCGACCGCTGAAAAAGCGGGTTGCCTCGGTATTGTGGTCGTCGGTTTTGACGACGACAGGCAGGCGGAACTCTATCGCAACGCGGTCTCGGCGGTTCTTGCGGCCGCATTTGCGTTGCCCGAATACAAGAGCAAGCCGTCGCCAGCCAAAATTCGCAGCGTGCGGCTCATCGGGCTCGACACCCAGGTCGATCTCGACCGTGTACGCGCCGAGGCCCACGGCAATAACCTCGCCCGCTGGCTGACAGCGCTGCCGCCGAACAAGCTCGATGCCGCAGGCTATGCCGACATGCTGCGGGACCTTGCCAAAGACCGTGGCTGGCAATACAAGCGATTCGGCACCAAGGAGCTGGAAAAACTCGGCGCGGGCGCGTTTCTCGCGGTCGCCCTTGGCAATGACAACGACAGCGCATCGATCGTACGCATGCGATACCGTCCGGATACGAAAGCGGCAAAAGCGGACCTGAGTCTCGTCGGCAAGGGCATCATCTTCGATACGGGCGGCACCAACCTGAAACCGTTCCAGGCCATGCTCGACATGCACGGTGATATGCAGGGTAGCGCCGTCGCCGTAGGGACTCTACTGGCAATTTCCGAACTGAGACTTCCGGTAGCAGTTGATGCCTGGCTCGCGATCACCGAGAACCGCACCGGGCCGACGGCCTACAAGTCACAGGATCTCATTGTTGCCGCAAACGGCAAGACCATTCAGACCATTCACACCGATGCCGAGGGACGCATGGCCCTCGCCGACACGCTCGTCTTTGCGAGCCGCGATGAGCCGGGTGTCATCGTCGATTACGCGACCCTGACGGGCTCATGCGTAAACGCCATTACGACCCGTTACTGCGGCGTGTTTACGAATCGCGCGAACTGGCACCCGCGTCTGAAGCGCACCGGGCAACGCTGCGGCGAGCGCGTCTGGCCGTTTCCGATCGGCAAGGAGTTTCTTGCCGAACTCGAAAGTGACGTCGCGGACTTGCAGCAATGCTCAGTCAAGGGAACCGGCGATCACATTCTTGCCGGCAGCTTCCTTGCCGAATTTATCGAGAATGACACACCCTGGATCCATGTCGATCTATCGGCCAGTAATCACAAAGGCGGGCTCGGTCACGTGCCGACCGAAGTGACCGGGTTCGGCGTGCGCTATACGATGAGCCTAATCCTTGATGAAAACATTCTTGATGAGAAAATTCTCGAACCAGGCAGCTGAGTGCAAGACGAAATAAAAATGGCGGACCGCTTTCGCGGTTTCCTGCCTGTTGTCGTCGACGTCGAGACCGGCGGGTTCAATGCGAAAACGGATGCACTGCTCGAGATCGCCGCAGTGTTTCTGCATTTCGACGACCAGGGTAAGCTGTGTCGTGACGAGACCATTCGCTATCACGTCAAGCCCTTCGAAGGAGCAAACCTCGAGCCTGCGTCGCTCGCCGTCAATGGCATCGACCCGCATCATCCGTTGCGACCCGCCATCGACGAACATGACGCCTTACAACGCGTGTTTCGCGAAGTACGGCGCGCCATTCGAGAAGCAAATTGCAGTCGTGCAATCCTCGTCGGCCACAACGCATCTTTCGATCTCGGATTTTTGAACGAGGCGATCGAACGCACGGCGATCAAGCGCAACCCGTTTCATCCGTTCAGCAGTTTCGATACGGCCACACTTTGCGGCGTGGCCTTTGGCCAAACGGTGTTATCCCGGGCTGTGAAAGCCGCCGGGCTGGAGTTCGATGAGGAATCGGCACACTCGGCCGCTTACGACGCCGAGATCACGGCAGACGTCTTCTGCGAAGTCGTGAACCGCTTTCAGCCGGTATTTGAGGGTAACCTGTAGCGGTTCTTGAACCGCGACCGGATCGCGCTTCTAGAAGCGCTCCAACTTTAGCTGTCCGTATCTTCTAATATTTTCTTCAACTCGCCAGAGTGAAACATTTCAACAACGATATCGCTACCACCGACGAGTTCGCCTTTGACGTAGAGTTGCGGAAACGTCGGCCAGTTCGAATACTCCTTCAACCCCTGCCGAATCTCTTCGTCCTCAAAAATGTTTACGAAGGCATACGGCTTGCCGACCGCGTTCAATGCGGCGACAGTCTGGCCTGAAAATCCACACTGCGGAAAGTCCGGTGTGCCTTTCATATATAAAAGTATGTCGTGCGATTTCAGCTGTTCTTCGATTTTGGAATTAACGTCCATGCTACCTACCTTTCTTTCTGGACTCGTCGTCCTCTTCGGTGTCACTTTGCTCCGCCGGTGGGACATCGGCACCTAGCAACATGGCCGTACACCCGGACAACATCATGAGCGATAAAATGGTGATCAAAATTCGCATATCAAGACCCATTCTTCAAAGGCCCCGTTCGGAAGCCAGTGATTGTACCCTCAACTGGCAGTCTGTCGCACTGTTGTT
>DAOWGY010000119.1 GCA_030641695.1 Gammaproteobacteria bacterium | reverse complement strand
GACGTCCTCAACGCAGGCGAACGGCTGGGAGGACTTCGTGATCGACCTGGCGGACTTTGCAGAGCACTGGGCCGGCGTACCGCTGTTCAGTCAGTCCCGTTCGCTGCGATCCGATTATGCGAAACAGATCTACGGCGGCCGGCTGAACTTCTTCCGCAAGATTCGCCGCCAGCTCGATCCCGAGGATCGACTCCTGACTCCGTTCATGGCGCAGTACTTCCAGTAAGCCCTAGCCGCACCTGTTGCAGCGCAATCGGGCCTCGCTCGACGCCGTCATGTACGATATTTTCCGACCGCTAACATTATAAGTGGTTGTTTTATATGGTCTATTTTCCAAATGCGATTTGGCGCGGAATCAGACTGGACTTTATATATCGAACTAATATAATGCATCGCCCCGATATATGGGTGGCTGAAGCCAAAGGGTCTAAACAATATGGACGTAAAAACAGTTTGTCTCGGCATGCTGACCGACGGCGAGGCCTCGGGTTATGACCTGAAAAAGGAATTCGAATCGTCGTTCGGCCATTTTTTCGCGGCCGGCTACGGCTCGATCTACCCTGCTCTCAACGCGCTCGCCAAAGACGGTCTGGTCGACTGCAGGGAGATTCCGCAGGAAGGCAAGCCTGATCGCAAGGTCTATCAGATAACCGAGCAAGGAAGACAGCAGCTGCTCGGGGCGCTCGAGAATCCCTGCCCCAGCCACAAGGTTCGCTCCGAATTCCTGGCGACCATGTGTTTTGCACACCTGATGACACGCGAGCAGATTGAAGTCGTGCTCGATAACCGTGTCAAAGATGCAAATGACCATCTCGAATTGTTCAATGAGTTCGAAACGACGTGCATGCACGACTGGCCACAAGGCGCCAAGTTCGTACTCGGATTCGGGCAAACCATGATGAAGGCGATGCGAAAATACGTCACTGAGAACAGACACATGCTTTTCGAAGAATCGGACTCGGAAGAGCAATCCGCGACCGGTTGATAGCGCTGCGTAAGTGCAGCGAGATTCGCAAGAAGGTTATTGAGAGATGAACTTGGGCAAATTGAAAGAGTATCGCTCCTGGCTGTTGTCGGCCGGTATCGCACTGGCGGTCGTAGTCTGGTTGCTGTCCGGGCAAATAGGCGACGGAGCGCCACGACAGAAGCTGCCGGAACTTGCAGCAACCACCGCGGCTCCGCGGTCCAGCGTTCGGGTACGCACGCAGTCGGCTGAGGAAATCATGCGTACGATCGTCGTTAATGGCAAGACGGCGCCGGCACGAATCGTCAATCTCGCAGCAGAGACCGACGGGCGTGTCGAATTCATCGGCGCAAAACGCGGCGCAAGTGTCGATCGCGGTATTGTCATCGTGCGTCTCGACGAACGTGACCGGCACGCACGGCTCGCACAGGCAGAGGCGACCGTCAAGCAACGTGAGGTCGAGTACCAGGGCCGCGAGAAGCTCATGTCCGAGAGCTACGTGTCCGAGGCGCAGCTGCAAGAGGCGGTAGCACAACTCGAGGCGGCAAAGACAGAACTGACACGCGCTCGTCTCGATCTCGAGTACATGACCGTTCGTGCACCGTTCGACGGCGCCCTGCAGGCGCGCCAGGTCGAGGAAGGTGATTTCGTCAGTCGTGGAGATCCAATTGCGCGCTTTGTCGACAATCGCACGATAATCGTCACCGCCAATGTTTCAGAGTTCGATGCGCGTTTTGTCGAGACAGGTCAGACAGCACAAGCGCGACTCGCTACAGGCGAGACGGTTCACGGCAAAATTCGATACGTCGCGCCAGTTGCCGATGAGGCAACGCGCACGTTCGAGGTCGAACTCGAAATAGACAACAGCGATGGCCAATTGCGTGCCGGCGGCACGGCCGAGCTCCGAATCCCCGCCGAACGGGTGCTTGCGCATCGAGTTTCACCATCGCTATTGACGCTCGACGATGCCGGCAATGTCGGCCTGAAGATTATCAATGACAGCGGTGAGGTCGAATTCGTTGTCGCGGACGTGGCGCTGTCAACGAACGACGGCATCTGGATCGCCGGGTTACCCGACACCGCGACCATTATCACGGTAGGCCATGGGTTCGTGGCGCCGGGCTCAATGGTCAACGCAGTACCTGAGAGCGATGTCGATACGGCAGTCGCCAGCAAGTCGGGCGACGAGGACCACTAGCAATGCAGATCATCGAGACGGCCATGTCGCGTTCGCGAACGGTCATCCTGTCTCTGCTCGTCATTCTCGTCGCAGGCATCACCGCATACACGACCATCCCCAAGGAGGCTGAACCGGATATCGAGATTCCGGTCATGTACGTCAACATCAGCCATGACGGAATATCGCCGGAGGACGGCGAGCGACTGCTGATTCGGCCGATGGAGCAGGAACTGCGAACGATCGAGGGTATCAAGGAGATGACCGCGAGCGCTTTCGAGGGTGGTGCGTTCGTGCAGATCGAATTCGATGCCGGTATCGATACCAGCAAGGCGCTCGCCGACGTGCGCGAGAAGGTCGACATGGCCAAGTCGAAGCTGCCAAACGAGACCGACGAACCGACCGTCAATGAAGTGAAGATGTCGCGATTCGACCCGATGCTGGTCCTGAACCTGGCCGGCAACGTACCCGAGCGAACGCTTACGACGATCGCGAAAAACCTCAAGGAAAAATTGGAGGGCATTCCGGGCGTACTCGAGGTGAACCTCGTCGGCGACAGGGAAGAACTCATGGAGGTCGTCGTCGACCCGCTCGCAATGGAGAGTTACGGGCTCGATCAGGCGCAGATCATCAGGTTCATCAGTTTGAATAACCGGCTGGTGGCGGCGGGGTCGCTACAGTCCAGTGAGGGACGTTTCCCAGTCAAGGTGCCCGGCGTATTCGAAAACGCCAACGATGTACTCGACATGCCGATCAAGGCGGTTGGCGATCGTGTGGTGCACTTCAAGGACATTGCCGAGGTGCGGCGCACTTACAAGGACGCGACCAGTTACGCGCGACTGAACGGCAAGCCGGCGCTCGCGATCGAAGTCGTACAGCGTGCCGGCGCCAATGTCATCGACACGATAGACACGGTCAAGGCACTGATCGCCACGGAACGTTCCTACTGGCCCGCCGAAATCGAGATCATCGCGTCGCGGGATAAATCCAAGGACGTCCACGACATGTTGACCGAGCTGCAGAACAGCGTGCTTGCCGCCGTCCTGCTCGTCTTCATCTTGATCATCGGTATTCTCGGCCTGCGCACGGCGTTGCTGATCGGCGTCGCAATTCCGGGAAGCTTTCTCATGGGAATCCTGCTGATCGGTTCATTCGGTATCACGATCAACATGATGGTGCTGTTCGCGCTGATCATGGCTGTCGGCATGCTCGTCGACGGCGCGATCGTCGTGACAGAGATGGCCGACCGACGAATGGCTGAAGGAGAGCCACGATTCGCCGCATACTCACGCGCCGCCATTCGCATGGCCTGGCCGATCATCGCCTCTACCTGCACCACGCTCGCAGCATTCGTTCCACTCGCATTGTGGCCGGGCACGATGGGCGAATTCATGAAGTACCTGCCGATCACGCTGATCGCCGTATTGTCATCGTCACTCGTCATGGCACTGTTGTTCGTACCGACCTTGGGGTCGATTTTCGGCAAAACGGGCGCAATCAGTGATGAAGCTCGCCGCAACCTCGCCGAAGCAGAGACGGGCGATCTCGACAGCGTTACGGGTTTTACGGGGCACTACATACAGCTTCTGAAACGGACATTGCGGCACCCCTGGCGTAACGTCGCTGCGGTTTCCGGCCTGCTTGTCGCTGTTTACCTCGCGTTTTTCACTCTGGGTCGAGGCCTCGAGTACATCCCCGACGTGGAGATGCCGTTTGCGATGGTCGATATTCGCGCACGCGGCGATCTCTCCATTGACGAACAGGACACGCTGGTCCGACAAGTCGAGAATCGCATCCTCGGAATGCCGGAAATCGAACATCTGTATGTAAAGACCGGCAGCAGTGACCGCGGTGCGGAAGACCAGATCGGCTCACTGACACTCAACTACATAGACTGGGACAAGCGGCGCAGGTCCGATGCTATTCTCGCAGACATTCGCGCCAATACGGCCGACCTCGTCGGTATCGTAATAGAGACCCGCAAACCCGACCCGGGACCGCCTATCGGCAAACCGATACACATTGAGTTTGCGTCGCGCTTCCCTGACCTTCTCGAGCAGGCCGTTGCGAGCATTCGCGACGTCATGGCAGGCCATCCGGCCGTCGTCAATATAGAGGACAGCCGGCCGTTACCGGGCATCGAGTGGCAGATCAAGGTCGATCGCGCCGAGGCCGCAAGATTTGGCGCCGACATTGCCCTCGTAGGCGCCATGGTGCAGCTGGTGACGAACGGCATCAAGATCGGTGAATACAGGCCCGATGACACGGACGATGAGATCGACATCCGCGTACGTTACCCGGAAGCCAGCCGCAGCCTGTCGCAGATCGACGAGCTGCGAATTCCGACCGACCGCGGGCCCGTGCCAATCAGTACCTTCGTCAAGCGCGAGCCCGCGCAGAAGGTCAGCACTATTCGCCGCACCGACATGCGCCGAACGATGAGCATCGATGCCGATGTCGCAAGCCAGTACCTGGTCGCCGACGTCGTGACGGAACTGCGTACATTGTTGCCGACACTGCACATCGACCCACGAGTCAGTGTGGCATTTCGCGGCAGCACCGAGGATCAGGAAGAAGACATGGCATTCTTGCGGAACGCAATGATGATGGCGCTCGCCATTATGGCCATCATCCTCGTGACTCAGTTCAACAGCATTTACCAGGCTGGTCTGATCCTCACAGCGGTCGTGTTTTCGACGGGTGGCGTATTGTTGGGTCACCTGATCATGGACAAACCATTCGGCATCATCATGTCCAGCGTCGGTGTCATCACGCTCGCAGGCATCGTCGTCAATAACAACATCGTCTTCATCGACACCTATAATGTATTACGCAGTCGTGGTTTCGATGCATTTGACGCCATCCTGCGCACCTGCGCGATCCGCCTGCGCCCGGTGCTGTTGACGACGGTGACGACGATTATCGGCCTGATGCCGATGGTTCTCGGCGCAAACATCAACCTCATCGATCGTGAAATCTCGATTGGTGCTCCAAGTTCGCAATGGTGGACGCAGCTTGCCTCCTCGGTCGCCGGTGGCCTGGCATTCGCGACGATACTGACGCTGTTGCTGACGCCGAGCCTCCTCATGATCCAGGCGAACGTATCGAGCCGAGTCGCTGCACGTCGCGAGCGGCGCCACAAGGGTCCGGCAGAAACGGCGATCTCCTGAATCGTGAATTTGTGCGGCTACAGCGCATCCAAATCGCCGTTTGCAGCATCTAACAGACAAACGCTGACACCAGGGCTCCACGCTACTTGTAACTCATTGATTTCTTTAGCCGTGCTATGGCAGAAAAATGTGATCTCAGGTGTTGCGTTATACCGAACTAGTGTTATACTCTACTATAACACCAATACTGATACTGACGGCACCCACCATGAAAACCCACAAACTCATAGTCGCCATACTAATGCTCGCATTGACGGCAGCAATGCTGTCTGGCTGCGGCGTCGGCGAGGCGAGTGTCGCGTCCAGCGAAGACATCAAGGCAGCGACACCGATTCCGGTCGAGGTCGCACTGCCCACACGCGCTGACGTTTTCGCCACCTACGAAGCAACGACAAACATCGCGTCTGACGCGGATGCGCCAGTTGTTGCCAGAGTCGGCGGCGAAGTCGTTGAGTTGTTTGTCGAAGAGGGTGACCGGGTCCACCAGGGACAGATGCTCGCACAACTCGACGGGCAAAGGCTGCAGCTTGAGATGCTGTCAGCAAAAGCGAACCTGGACCAGGTCCGTGGCGAATACGAACGTTACACCGACCTGGCAGCGCGAGGCCTTGTCAGTGTGGCAATGTTCGAGGGACTGAAATACGATCTCGAGGCACTTGAAGCCACCTACGACCTGGCGCAGCTCAATTACGACTACTCGAAAATTCGTGCGCCGATCGATGGCGTCGTGTCGTCACGGGAAATCAAACTGGGCCAGAGCATCGACGTAAACGACGTCGCGTTCCGGATCACCGACGCGAGTGAACTCGTTGCCTATCTGCAGATTCCACAGGCAGAGCTTGCCAAGTTCTCGGCCGGACATGCTGCGATCCTCATCGTCGATGCAATGCCGAACACGATTTATGTCGCCACGATCGCACGCATCAGTCCGACGATCGATGTGCGCAATGGCACGTTCCGCGCGACTGCAATTATCGGCAATGAGTTCGATGAACTGGCGCCCGGCATGTT
>DAOWGY010000251.1 GCA_030641695.1 Gammaproteobacteria bacterium | reverse complement strand
CTGCCAGTAGCCCTCCATGACCTGCGGACCACGGATGCAGATTTCGCCGACTTCGCCGACCGCCAATTCATTGCCGTCATCCCCGACGATCATCGCCTCGGTTGACGGAATCGGCAGGCCGATCGAGCCCGTGAATTCGCCGCCAATGGTGTTACAAACGGCAGCTGGTGAGGTCTCCGTGAGTCCATAGCCCTGCAGAATCGGTTGCCCCGTCGCGTCATGCCACTCGCGTGCGACCGCGGGTTGCACGGCCATGCCGCCGCCGATCACGACGCGCAGCGCGCTGAAGTCGACGTCACTAAAACCGGGCGTGTTGAGCAGTGCGGCGAACATTGTGTTGACGCCGGTCAACAGGTTGAATCGGAACCTGGCGATCTCCTTGACGAACGCGGGCATGTCGCGCGGGTTGGTAATCAGGACGTTTAGCCCGCCCTGTGCCATGACGAGCAGGCAGTTCCCCTGCAAGGAAAAGATGTGATAAAGCGGCAGCGCAGTAATGGCGACGACCGGCTCGACGCCATCATAGGCCTCGCCTTGCCATGCAATGGACTGGTCGACGTTGTAGACCATGTTGCGATGACTCAGCATGGCGCCTTTCGATACGCCCGTGGTGCCGCCGGTGTATTGCAGGTAGGCGATGTCGGCGAGACCGATCTCGACGTGGCTCAGTTGCTCTTTGCTGCCTGTGTGCAATGCGTGTCGGAATGTCACGCTGCGGCTGAATTGGTATTGCGGCACTGCGCGTTTGATATGCCGTAGCACGAGATTTACGATCAGGCCCTTCGGGAACTTCAGCATGTCACCAACGCCCGTCGTCACGACGTGCTCGATGGCTGATTCGTCAATGACCTCCTCGAGGATGTGCGCAAAGTTATCGAGAACGACGATGCACCTGGCGCCGGAATCAGTGAGCTGGTGCTTGAGTTCGCGCGCGGTGTAAAGAGGGTTCACGTTGACGACGACGAGTCCTGCGCGAAACGCACCGCACATCGCGATCGGGTACTGCAGCAGGTTCGGCAACATGATGGCGACGCGCTCGCCGCGCGTCAGCCCGAGCGTCTTCTGCAAGTAACACGCGAATTGCATCGACAGCTCGTCGAGCTCGCGATAGCTGATCGTCGTACCCATGTTGGTGAATGACGGATGGTCCGGAAACGCCTGGAAGCTGTGTTCGAACATCTCGCGGAGGGAGCGAAACTTCGACTCGGGTACGTCTTCGGGCACGCCGGGCGGATAGGAATTGAGCCAGATTTTTTGCACGCGTGGAGTTCCCTTATTAGGCTGGATGTTGTCGTTGTTTGCGGCCCGATGCGGAGAATAACGTATCGCTGCCGACGATGCTCAGTCAGTCATTCCTATCGCTTTCTCGATGATCGGCCAGGCATTTTCGAGCAGCTTCGGTTGCGCCGCCGCGTTCGGATGAATGCCGTCCGATTGCATGAGGGCATCGTTCTGAGCGATGCCTTCCATGAAAAACTCGATCCATGGTACATCGTGACTTTCTGCGGTCTCGCGGAATACGCGCTCAAACGCCTGCGTGTACCGCGACCCGTAATTGCCGGGAATGCGGATTCCCAGTAACACGACGGCCGCGCCCGACGCCTTGCTCGCCGTAATGATCTTCTCGAGATTGCGGCGGATGCGATCGGGCGGGAAGCCCCGCAGGCCATCGTTGCCGCCGAGCTCGAGGATAATCAGCGCGGGCTCGAAATTTGCGAGCGCCGGTGCGATCCGCTCGGCGCCGCCTTCGGTCGTTTCGCCGCTGATACTGGCGTTGACGACGCGATGTTCGTAACCTTGCTCCTTGAGCCGCGACTGCAACAAAGCGGCCCAGGACTGGTCAACGTCAATACCGTAGCCCGCGCTCAGACTGTCGCCGAATATCAGCACAGTCGGGACGTCTGCCGCGTGCCCGTTGGCGCAAAGCAGCAAAACAATAAGGGTCAGAAGTCTACGCATGTCGAGTCATTCAGCCGATGGCGCCGTTCTCGCGGCGCACAGGATCAGCAAAAAGGTTAGCAGCCCCGAGGGTAGTCTGACTATCCTTTCTGACGTCAGTTTCCTGATTGACCCGGGTGAGTCCGTTGCCGTCGTCGGGCCATCCGGGGCCGGGAAGTCGACATTGTTGGCGTTGCTCGCGGGGCTCGACTTGCCAACCGACGGCCACGTCGTGCTTAACGGCGCTAATCTCGGCGAACTGGACGAAGATGGCCGCGCACAGGTTCGCGCGGAGAGCGTCGGTTTCGTGTTCCAGTCCTTTCACCTGGTGCCGTCGCTGAATGCCCTCGAAAATGTCATGTTGCCGCTTGAGCTCGCAGGTGCCAGCGATGCGCGCAATACCGCGCGAAATATCATCGAGCAGGTCGGCCTCAAGGACCGCTGGAGCCACTACCCGGCGCAGTTGTCGGGCGGCGAGAAGCAACGCGTTGCGATCGCACGTGCCTTTGCGACCGAACCGGCCGTGTTGTTCGCCGATGAGCCCACGGGCAATCTCGATACTCGCACGGGCGCGACGATCATGGAGCTCATGTTCGATCTGAACAAGATTTCGGCAACGACGCTCATATTGGTGACGCACAATCATTCATTGGCGAATCGTTGCGATCGCGTACTGAGCCTTGATGCGGGCTTGCTCGTCAGCGACACGAAAGCCGCCGCATGAAAGCGCTTAAGTTTGCCTTCCGAAGTTTCGGCCGCGAGTTGCGCTCGGGCGAGGTGGTCGTACTGCTCGCCGCCGTGATTCTCGCGGTTGCGGCACTGACGGCCGTCGGCTTTCTGACCGATCGCATCGGCAAGGCCGTCGCGCGACAGGCGAACGAAGTCCTCGCCGCCGATCTGCGGCTGCGATCCCAGGAACCGATTCCGGACTCGTGGCGCGAGATGGCCGGCGACTACGAACTTCGCACGGCCGACATGGTGTCGTTTCCGACCGTCGTCTTCGCCGGAGACGAGAGCGCATTGACGTCACTGCTGGCCGTAAGCAATGGTTACCCGCTCAGGGGCGCGGTGCGAATCTCGGACGCCTTGTTCAGTGAACAACGCGAGGCAGATGGCGTTCCCGTGCCGGGCGAGGTGTGGGCGGACAGCGCACTGCTCGCACGGCTTGGTGCCGATGTTGGAGACAGGCTGTCGGTTGGCGAACTCGAATTGCGCATCGGCTCCGTCGTAACCTACAGGCCCGATCAGTCCATCGGTTTCGCCTCGCTCGCGCCGACACTGCTGATGAACATCAGCGATGTGTCCGCAAGCGGTCTCATCGGTGAGGGCAGCCGGGTGCGCTATGCGCTTCTGATCGCAGGCAACGAGGAGTCGGTGACCGGCTTTAACGCCGCTATCGAGGACGAACTGCCTGATTCCATGCGGCTGCGCAGCGCCGAGGAGAGCAGCGAGCGCGCCTATGCCGCCGCGGATCGCGCCAAGCGCTTCCTGTCGCTGACGGCCATAATCAGTTTGTTGCTCAGCGCTGTCGCGGTCGCGATGTCAGCACGCCGATTCGCACATCGGCGCATGGACACGGTCGCGCTGATGAAAAGCCTCGGCGCGACGCAGGGCTTCGTGATTTCGGTGGCTATCGTGCAGCTCGTCATGCTCGGTGTGATCGGCGTCTTCGCTGGCAGCATCGTCGGTTTCGCGGCCGAGGAAATCCTGGCGTGGATTCTCGCCGATATCATGCAGGGCGATCTTCCCGACCCCGGACCGATGCCCGTGATCCTCGCCAGCGGCAGCGCGATGGTGTTGTTGATCGGATTCGCGTTGCCGTCACTGATCCAGCTCCGCAACACGCCGCCACTCAGGGTGCTGCGACACGACGCGATGCCCCCGGCGCCGTCCCGTATCCTCGTGGCCGGGCTCTCACTGGCCGCGGTTGCCGCATTGCTGTATCGCTCGGTGGGCGACCCGACGATGCTGTTGATAGTGCTCGGCGGCATCATCGTCATCGCGACGGCGCTGTACCTGGTCGGCCGCGGACTCGTTGCACTGATGGGCCGTTTTCGCTCGGGCGTCGGCGTGGCATGGCGCTATGGCCTTGCCAATGTGGCGCGGCGTGGCCGCGCGAGCGCCGTGCAGGTTGTGGCCTTCGGGCTGGGCCTGACAGTGCTTCTGTTGCTGACGCTCGTTCGTACCGACCTGCTCGAAGGATGGCGCCGTACGCTCGATGAGAATGCACCGAACCACTTTCTGATCAACATCCAGCGCAGTGAGACGGAATCCGTTACCAACGTCTTCGCAGCGCGAGGCGTGAAGCCTCCCGATTTTGCACCGCTCGTGCGTGCCCGTATGACGCTGATCAACGGGGTGTCGGTCAAGGAGCGCGAGTATCCGGAGGCCGATGCGAAGTGGTTCGTCAATCGCGAACAGAACCTGTCGTGGGCGACACACCTGAGCGCCAGCAATGAATTGCTCGAGGGCGAATGGTGGCCGCCCGACTACGATGGCGCGCCGCTCGTGTCGATCGAGGAGGAGGTCGCTGCGGAAACGGGCCTTGCGATCGGTGACCGTGTGCAGTTCGAAATTGCCGGCCAGTTGCTCGATGCTGAAATCACAAGCGTCAGGCGCATCAACTGGGACTCGTTCATGCCGAATTTCTTCCTGGTGCTGTCGCCAGGTGCTCTCGACGACTACCCGGCAACATTCATCGCCAGCATGCGTGTTGAAGACCATGAGAAAGGCGCGTTGGTCGATCTCGTGCGCAAGCACCCGACGATCTCGGTCATCGATCTCGATTCGATCCTGCAACAGGTTCGCGGCATCATCGAGAAGGCCACGATGGCGGTTCAGGCCGTGTTCTTTTTCACGCTGGCGGCCGGCATTGCCGTGCTGTTTGCGGCCGTTCAGTCGACAATCGACGAACGCCGTTTCGAGAGCGCGATGCTGCGCGCACTGGGCGCGAGGAAGCGCATCGTTTTCGCGGGCATCATGGCCGAGTTTGCGGCGCTCGGTGTGGCGGCGGGCGTGCTGGCTGCAGCCGGCGCATCGATACTTGCTGCCATTCTTGCGGTGCAGCTTTTCGAGCTGCCCTATTCGTTCAATCCGTTCCTGTGGCTGGTCGGCGTTGCGGCGGGCTTGCTTGTCGTTTGCGCGAGCGGATACTTTGCGGCGCGCAGTGCCATCAACTCGGCGCCTGTCGACGTGTTGCGGGGTGCGCCGAATTGAGTGAGGAAATACTCTCCTGCGGTGTCGTGCTTGCGCGCCAGGCCGGAGCCGGAATCGTTACGCTGATGTTACGGGCCTATCATCACTGGGACTTTCCCAAGGGCATCGTCGAGAAAGGTGAGGAACCGATGCAGGCGGCCTTGCGCGAACTGTGCGAGGAAACCGGTATCGACGAAACGAAATTCGAGTGGGGTGACCGCTACATGGAAACCGGGCCCTACAGTCGCGGCAAGACGGCGCGCTATTACCTCGCGAGCACGGAGCAAGATCAGGTCGTACTCGGGCCCTCGCCCGAGACCGGCGAGCCTGAACACCACGAGTGGCGCTGGGTCAGCTTCGACGAAGCCCACGACCTGGCTTCGCCGCGCGTGCGTGAAGTGGTGCGTTGGGCCCGACAGATTATCGGCACCTGAAAAAAGGGGTCAGAGCCCTTTTTGTTGGAGCGCTTCTCGAAGCGCGATTTCTGGCACGTGCGAGGATCACGCCGGCGCGGCAAGCGAATTTCCGTGAATGATATCCGCCTTCATGCCTCTAATAATATTCGAAAACCGGAGGCACATGAAGTAATATGGCAGATGGAGCCACCCGTCAAAACTCTTGTATTTTGAAGTTCTCACTTCCCAACCTTTGTCGCGTGCCGCCCCTGCCAAAGTGCCTTCTCCGGGCAACAGAAAAAGAGGCTCAACGCCATGACCGGATTGCAGACTTTCCGCCAGACCAAGAAGACTTAATTCTGCCCCGCCGAGAATGTCACAAACATGGTTAAAGAATAGCACTCGTTCTGGTTGCTTTTTATTTTCCATAACTTATGCAT
>DAOWGY010000246.1 GCA_030641695.1 Gammaproteobacteria bacterium | reverse complement strand
GAATTGCTGCCAACTTCGGCAAACTGGTGGCGATTGGCGGAAAATGTCGGCTTTTCTTCTCATCAACGGCCCAAATTTGAACCTGCTCGGCTCGCGCGAGCCCGAAGTCTACGGGGCGACGACCCTCGTGGACATCGAGAAACGCTGCAAGGTGGTCGCGGCAGAGCTCGGGCACGAGCTGGCCTGCTTCCAGAGCAATGCCGAACACGAGTTGATCGACCGGGTACAACAAGCACAACAAGACGGTGTGGATTTCATCGTTCTCAATCCCGGTGCATTCACGCATACGAGCGTCGCGCTTCGCGACGCATTGCTCGCCGTTGACATTCCGTTTGTCGAGATTCACCTGAGCAATACGTTTGCGCGCGAAGAGTTTCGACACAACAGCTATTTCAGCGACATCGCCACGGCCTGCCTGTTTGGTTTCGGGGCTTACGGTTATGAACTCGCTTTGCAGGCTGCCAGCCGCCATCTGGCGAATGGTGAGGGAGACTAATGGACATCAGAAAAGTAAAAAAATTGATCGAGCTGCTGGACGAATCCGGCATCGCAGAGATCGAAATCACGGAAGGAGAGGAATCCGTGAGAATCAGCCGTTACGGTCAAGCGGCGCCGGCAGCATCCATCGCCGCGCCGGCACCAGCTGTTGCGGTGGTAGCTGGACCGACTGCAGCGCCCGCGGCGGAACCAGGCGCTGCGCCTCCACCCGAGGAAGACGGCTTCCTCATCACGGCACCAATGGTCGGCACGTTTTACTCGTCGTCCTCGCCGGGCGCGGCGTCCTACGTACAGGTCGGCGACCAGGTCAACGAGGGTGACACGCTTTGCATCATCGAAGCGATGAAAATGATGAACCAGATCGAGGCCGACGTATCCGGCGTGATCAAGTCGATTCGGGTGCAAAACGGCGAGCCTGTCGAATACGGCCAGACGTTGTTCGTCATCGATCAGCGTCAACCAGATTAAGCGGGCAGCGCAAACATGCTCGAAAAAATCGTCATAGCCAATCGCGGCGAGATCGCGCTGCGAGTGTTGCGCGCGTGCCGCGAACTCGGCGTCAAAACCGTCGCCGTGCACTCGAGCGCAGACAACAACCTGAAACACGTGTTACTCGCCGACGAGACAGTCTGCATCGGCCCGCCGCCCTCGGTGGATAGTTACCTCAACATGCCCGCGATCATCAGCGCGGCTGAGGTTACCGACGCGACCGGCATTCACCCGTGTTACGGCTTCCTGTCGGAGAACGCCGATTTCGCAGAGCGCTGCGAAAGTTCGGGTTTCGTGTTTATCGGGCCACCCTCCGATGCCATTCGCCTGATGGGCGATAAGGTGTCGGCAATCCGCTCCATGAAATCCGCCGGTGTGCCATGCGTACCGGGCTCGGATGGCCCGCTGGGCGAGGACACCGACGAAAATCTGCGACTCGCGCGGGACATCGGTTATCCGATCATCATCAAGGCATCCGGTGGCGGCGGCGGCCGCGGCATGCGTGTGGTGCATTCGGAAGCATCTCTGATTGCCGCCATTACGGTCACCAAGGCAGAGGCGCGCGCCGCGTTCGACAACGACGTGGTGTACATGGAGAAGTTTCTCGAGCAACCACGTCACATCGAATTCCAGGTACTTGCGGACGGTCAGGGCAACGCCGTACATCTTGGCGAACGCGACTGCTCGATGCAGCGACGGCACCAGAAAGTCATCGAGGAAGCGCCGGCTCCCGGTATCACCGAGGAACAACGACAACGGATCGGCGCGCGATGCGTCAATGCTTGCCTCGAAATTGGCTATCGCAGCGCCGGCACCTTCGAATTCCTATACGAAAACGGCGAGTTCTATTTCATAGAAATGAACACGCGCCTGCAGGTCGAGCACCCGGTCACCGAAATGATCACCGGCGTCGATATCGTCCGCGAACAACTGCGCATCGCGAGCGGCGAAAAACTCGATATCACGCAGGACGATGTCCAGATTCAGGGCCACGCGATCGAATGCCGCATCAACGCCGAGGACCCGAAGACTTTCATGCCATCTCCGGGGCTCGTGACGCTGTGGCACTCACCCGGCGGACCCGGCATCCGCGTCGACAGCCACGTTTACAGCGGCTACAGGGTACCGCCTTTTTATGACTCGATGATCGGCAAGTTGATTGCACACGGCCACGATCGCAATGCGGCTTTCGCGCGTATTCGAAACGCACTGACCGAGATTGTGATCGAGGGCATCAAGACCAACGTGCCCCTGCACCAGGAGATATTCCAGCACGCCGCGTTCCAGGCCGGCGGCACGGATATTCACTATTTGGAGAAACGATTGGGCCTCGTGTAGGAGCGCTCCTGGGAGCGCGACCTGAATTGGATCGCGCTTCGAGAAGCGCTCCAACAGATATTATGGAGTGGCTACAGTTCATTATGAATCTTGAAGCGCTGAACCCGGAACGTGTCGAGGCGATCTTCCTGCGGCACGGTGCACATTCAGTCACCTTCAGCGATGCCGGCGACAAGCCCGTGCTGGAACCCGCCCCCGGTGAGACGCCGCTCTGGAAAGAGACCTGCATCACCGGTTTGTTCGGGGCCGACGCCGACCTCGGTGCGCTGCAACACGATCTCACGGCGTCACTGGCCCTCGAGAATTTGCCGCAACACCACCTCGAGACGCTCGAAGACCGCGTATGGGAACGCGAATGGCTCAGCGACTTCGGGGCCATGCGTTTCGGCAAACGCCTCTGGGTCTGCCCGGGCGATGCCGCGGCGAACGGTGCAGACGCGGTCGTCGTAAAGCTCGATCCGGGACTCGCGTTCGGCACCGGCACACATGCGACCACCGCGATGTGTCTCGAGTGGCTCGACGGACTAAATCTCGACGGTCAAACGCTGCTCGACTACGGCTGCGGCTCCGGCGTGCTCGCGATAGCGGGCCTGAAACTCGGCTGCAGCCACACGCATGCGATGGACATTGATGTGCAGGCCGTCACAGCCACAAGACAAAACGCGGCGCAAAATGGCGTCCAGGATCGACTGACGATCACAGGTCGCGCGAACGCCATCAATGGACAATTCGATGTCGTCGTTGCCAACATACTGGCGGGGCCGTTGGTGGATCTCTGCGGCTCGATCGCAGGACATGTGAAGACCGGCGGTCTGCTCGCGTTGTCGGGCATACTGTCGGAACAGGCAGAGGACGTGCAACAGGCATACGCTCAATGGGTCGGCTTCGATGAGCCGGAGTACCGGACGCAAAGCGGACAAACCTGGACACGACTGACAGGCAGGAAAAGGCAAAGCTAGGCATGTACACCCAGTGTCCCGAATGTGGCACCGCATTTCGCATCACCGCCGAGGTTCTCAAGCAGGCCGCCGGCAAGGTCCGCTGTGGCGGCTGCAGCGTTGCATTCAATGCACTCGAATATCTGTCAGAACAAAAACCGGCTGCACCGGTGCCGCGGGCGGCGGACGGCTCGGTACCCGAGCTGACTCCCGAATCGGTCGAGCTCGAAGCGGTCGATCCCCCCAAGACTATCTCTGCGGAACAGAGCGCGGCGCTTCTGAAGACGCTCGATGAACTCGCCGGTTCCGACATCCGCATCGAAGATACGGGTCTCGAATGGCGCGTACTCGATGAGCGCGAAGAGGCCAGTGACGACGAAGCCTCTGACGAGAGCGATGACATCGCCGACACAGGGTCGATGAAGTGGTTCATCGACGAGTCGCCGACACCGGTTGACGAGCCGCTGTCAGCGGAGCCCGGTGCAGTCGATGCCCCCGAGATATTCGAGGAAGAGGAGCAAGCCGCGGCGAGCGTGGTGATGCGCTTCGACGACGACACGCCGTTGCCGGACGATTTCGATTTCGACCAGCAGCCCGCCGCCGAGCCCGAATCAGTGATGCCGATCGAGTCGCGCGACGACCCATCGGAATTCGAAGCCGCACAGGTCGACCTTGCGCTCGGTGAGCCGGAAGACTGGGAGGATCTGCTGGGCGAAGTCGATGAGCCGGAAACCGACGATGAGCCGGAAGAAATCGAGGCAGAGGCGGAAGTCGAGCTGGCAGACGAACTCGATGTGTTGTCGGAAGCCGACGACGCGACAGGCGACGACGCCGAGCCGCTGCCCGACGTGGACGAGCAGTTCGCGACGCAAGCCGAAGCCATGGGCATCGACCTGAGCGGCATTCACGCACAGGCGGACGAACTCGAGGCGGAAGACCATGGGCCAGGAGATATTGAAGACACCTCGATCGACGAGGACCTGATCGCAGCCGCATTCGAAGCAGAGGCTGCCGCCAGGGCAAAAGACGAAGAAGACGAAGACATCGAACTCGTGTTCGAACTCGAGGACGAGGATCTCGTGGAGGCCAGGGACAGGGAGCTTGTCGTCAGTACCGAGGCCGATGCAACGCTCGCGGCAGAGCTCGGCCTTGACGACGCGGCCAACGAAGATGAAGCAAAGGCAGCCGAACCCTTCGTGCCAATGCCGACCGAGGAAGAAAAAACAGTCGACATGATGATCGACCAGGATCTGCTGGCGATTGCGATGGAGGACGAAGACGGCTTCGCCTCGACAATCGTGCAAAAACAGTCGGTTGGCAAACTTGACCCGTTTGCGGCGCCCGAGGATGAGGACGAGACCAAGGCGTCGGCCGACGAAATCGATAAGGACAATCCGTTGGTCGAAACGATCATCATGGAAGGTGAATACATCCGCGATGCCGATGAAGAAGAGGAACTCGAAAAGGCGAGAAAGAAATCCGGCGATCCGAACCTGAAGTCAGCTGCCGCCGCGGCATTGAAGGGTATCGCGAAAAGTGACGAGACCGAGCCGAAGGAACCGATTAACTATGGCCTCGTCGCGGGCATTGCGGCATTGGTGCTGTTGTTCGCCGTGCAAGCACTGCATCAATCGCGCGAGGCACTCGCCACCAATCCTGCGTTCAGCAGCATGATCGGTCCGATTTACCGCATGCTCGGCCGCCCGGTTATACCATCCTGGAACATCTCTGGCTGGCGTTTCGAAGCCACCAAAGGCAGCACCGATGACGGCGACGAGGTCCTGACGATCTACTCGCGCGTCGGCAACAAGTCCGGCGACACGTTGCCTTACCCCTTGATCAGCGTGTCGCTGACCG
>DAOWGY010000291.1 GCA_030641695.1 Gammaproteobacteria bacterium | reverse complement strand
TCAGGGAGGGGTCGATCCTCGCCACCGCCAATGCCGGTAACGGCGGCAACATCGGTATTCGAGCAGGTTCGTTCATCATCGACACTAACAGCGTGATCGATGCATCGTCGCAGACCGGTCTCGACGGGCGCATCACGATCGATACGGTCAATAACATCTATGGCTCGGTATTGCTGCTCGAAACACCGTCGATGAACGTCCCCGACGTGGTCACGCAGAAATGTGTGGCGGCGGCATTCCGGGACCGCAGCAGCCTGACCGTCGAGCAGCGGGAAGCCTCAGCCTGGTCTCCGGAAGACTACGTGCCCAGTCCCTTGGGAAGGGAGCCGGATGCGACTGTTGCAGCATCATCGCCCGATGTATGCCGCTTCTCGCTAATTGTGGAGAACGCGATCGATGCGACGTAAGCAAACAATCGCGATCGCTTTTGCTTTGATACCGGCCTTCGGCTGGGCGCAAATGGCAGAACGCCTGCAACCGTCGACTGTGCGGGCCTCAGACCCGGCCGTCGAGATGCTCGAGGCCGATGCGGACACAGTTGAAATCGTACTGGCGGATCCTCCCGCAAACATCGTCGCAAGTCGCGAGATGGCGGCGGTCCCGGCTATTTCGGTGAGCGAGATTCGCATCCGCGGCAACCGCGCACTCAGCAACGAGGAACTTGACGCGATCACGGCCGAATACGAAGGCCGCAGTATCACGGTCGAGGAGTTGCACGGACTTCGCCAGCGACTGTCGCGCGCCTACTTCGATCAGGGTTACGTCAATTCAGGCGTGATCATTCCCGATCAGCAGGTGTCCGATGGCATCATCACATTGCAGGTGATCGAGGGCGAGCTGAGCGACATCGTGATCGATGGCAATAAGGCGCTTCGGGACTCGTACCTTGAACGCCGCGTTACGCGCACGATCTCCGATCCACTGAACGTCGGTGAGTTGCAGACCAGCCTGCGCCTGTTGCAGGAGGAGCCGCTGGTCTCCAGTGTCAACGCACAACTCGTATCCGGCGACGCGCAAGGTTCCGGCACGCTCAACCTGACGATCAAGGAGGAGCCACCATTCGAATTGATCGTCGCGGCCGACAATCATCGTTCGCCATCCGTTTCCGAAGAACGTGGCACGATCTACCTGGCACATCGAAGTCTGTCCGGGCATGGTGATGTCTTTGCAGGCCGTTTCGGGCTGACGGAGGGTGTGCAGGACCACGGATTGTCGTATTCCTTCCCGGTCTCCGCGCGCAACACCCGCATCGAGGGCTATTACAGCAAGGCGGATTCGGAGATTCTGGAGAAGCCGTTCGACACTCTGGATATAAATAGCGAGGTCGAGTCCGCCGGCGTTATTATCTCGCATCCGTTTATCTGGCGTCTCGATCGTCGCTTCAAGATGAGCCTCGGATTCGAGCACAGACGCAGTGAAAGTACCTTGCTCGGCTTTCCATTCTCTTTCTCCCCCGGCGAGGTTGACGGCAAGGCCGAGGCGTCGGCGCTCTACCTGGCCGGCGAATGGATGCGGCGTGCAGACCGCAGCGTGTTTGCCGTCCGCGGAACCTGGAATCACGGCGTCGGCGCGTTCGGCGCAAGCAAGAGCGACATAGCACCTGACTCCCACTTCGACATGGTCGTCGGTCAGCTCGAGTACATACGCAACATGGGCTGGCGTGAGAGCCGCCTCGTTGCCAGGTCGACATTCCAGCTGACCAATGACCCGCTGCTTGCAATGTACAAATTCGCCGTCGGCGGCCGTTATACCGTGCGCGGCTACCGCGAGAACCTTTTCGTGCGCGACAATGCCGTCACTGCGTCGATCGAGTACCAGTTTCCGCTGTTCGTGGATGAGACAGGCCGTGACAAGTACAAGCTCAGGCTCGCGACATTTGCCGACTGGGGACGTTCCTGGGATGAGGATGACGCGTTGCCGACCTCTTCAGCCGAGACCATTAGCAGCGTGGGCCTGGGCGTACTCTGGAGCCCGATCAAGGGCTTATCTGCGGAACTCTATTGGGGTCAGGACCTAGATGATCAGAACCTGCCGAACGATACCTGGCAAGACCAGGGCTTCCATTACCAGGTTTCCTATCAGGTGCACTTCTAGGCGCGGAGCAGCCCCGCCTCGACTAGTCCGTGAGTCCGTTTGTGCGTCGTATCTGCGCTGCCGCCCATCGCCCTGACCCGCGCCGCGTAATGTTCGGGCGTCATATAAATGTTGACTTGTGACGCCCTGGCGGCGCCGACTTTTGCTTCCTTGTATTGGCCCATCAACCCAAGCACATTCGCCTGATGCATCCATACCCAAGACAGTTCACCGTGTTTGTCGATTGCCTGACGGGCGAATTCCGCCGACTGCTGCAACTCGTTCTGACAGACATACGCGACCGACTTGTGGAATAGCCAGTACGCGACGCCGGAATGTTCGGGCGCCAGCTTGAGTAGTCGGTCGATGATCTTGTGCACCTTATCCAAGTCCCCGGCTGCGCCTCGCGCCACCAGCGGCCAACCGAAATATCCCCACGCGCCGAAGTCGAACGGCGCGAGTTCCACAGACGCTCGTAACGAGCGGATGGACTGCTCCGGCTCACCGCAAGTGGCCGACACCATTCCAGCCATTTTGAGTACGAAAGAATCATGTGGCGCCAGCGTCTCGGCACGCTCAATGGCCTCTATGGCTCTCTTACGGTCCGCGTCCGGATCATCGCTGAAGCCGTTCAGAATCCGCTCGGCAAGCACGGAACCAAGTGCGGCGTGTGCTGCGGCGTAGTCGGGATCGAGCTCT
>DAOWGY010000190.1 GCA_030641695.1 Gammaproteobacteria bacterium | reverse complement strand
TACCAGATAACGTAGCCGATGCCTGACGCAATCGCCCCCGACGCAATCGCGTAAGCTGCGCCGGCGAATGAGACCTGGAAGTCGCCGAGGAAGATCAGGCTCGTCACGACAACAAGCGGTACCGAGAAGATGAAATTGTGTGCCGTTGCCTCCGTCGGATCACCGGCCGATCGTCCGACGAGCGAATAGAAACCCCACGCGATTCCCGCAACCGCCATCAGGCCTGCGCCCAGCGGGTCGGGCGCGGTCACGCCAGGCGACACCAGGTACACGAGACCGGCGATTGCGAGCGACAGCCCGACCCAGGACACGGGCGAGAAGTGCTCGCCGGAGCGCAACGCGACGATAAACATCGTCAGTTGCACCGCGCCAAACAGCACCAACGCGCCCGTCCCGGCACTCAGGGACAGGTAAGCAAACGAGAAGAACACCATATACAGGTACAGCGTCACCACCGAGCGCCAGTTCGGTTTCGCCCGTACCTTGCCGGCGCGCAGCGCCAGGATGACACCGAGAATAACGGCACCGGACACCGTTCTGATCGTGGCGAAGCTCGCCGCATCGATGAGCCCGGCGCCCAGAGCGCGCCGGCAAAGCACGGAGTTGGCCGCAAACGCGACCATCGCCGCTGCGGTCAAGGCAATCGTATTCGTTTTCATCAGCGCTTTGTTTTTCTTCAAGAATAGCAGAGCGCGTCCTTGTCGGAGGCCCCCCGACTGGCTATACACTCGGCGGTGCGATGACTGAAGCAGACCAAAGCCACGTATTCGAGCGAGTCGTGCGGCCGCACTTCGACCGGCTGTATCGTCTTGCCTGGCGCCTGACCGGTAGCAAAGCCGAGGCCGAGGACCTGTTCCAGGAACTGCTTGTCAAGGCCTTCGGCCTGCTGCACGAAATCGTGAAAATCGAGGAGCCGGGTTCCTGGCTGTGCCGGGTCATGTACAACCTGTTCATCGATCAGCATCGCCGTTTCGCCCGCGAGCGCATGCACCTCGTCGACGAGGGGCACCTGCCCGGCGAGGGTTTGGCAGGCCTTGCCGGCGACCTCGACCCGGTCGCGGACAGTGAGCGCATCGAGATTTTCGGCCGCCTGGACGCAGCACTGCAGCAGCTCAGCGAAGATCACCGCATCGTCGTATTGCTGCACGACACTGAAGGCTACAAACTCAATGAAATTCAGGAGCTTACGGGAACGCCGATCGGGACCGTCAAGTCCCGGCTGCATCGTGCTCGCGCCAGATTACGTCAAATCCTCAGTGATGATGGAACCATTTCCTGAGCGGCAGCGTGTAAGGGACCAAGCAGGACAGATGCCATGAATGAAAAAGACATGATGCAGGAGCAGGAGCTCCTTGAATTGCTAAAGGATTACCCCGTGCCACAAGCTCAAGCAGGATTCTATGACCAGGCCCTCGTGCAAGCCGCACATCAGGGCACACGACGTCAACGCAACCGCTGGATGCTGACCGGCTTCGGCTCGGCCATTGCGGCAGGGTTCGCGATCTGGGTAATCACGGCAACGCTGATGACGACACCGCAGGTGCCGGACGTCGATCCGACCATTCCGGGTGTGACGGTCATGCTCGAGGAAGAACATACGGTTCGGCTCATGTTCGCATCAGCAATGGCCCTGGATTCTGCGACGCTGACGGTTTCATTGCCGGAAGGCATTGAATTGGCCGGTTTCCCGGGACAGCGCGAGATCACCTGGGAAACAAGCCTCGAGGAAGGCAAGAATCTGTTGCCCCTGACTCTCATCGCATTGACGCCGGCCGGCGGAGAACTGCTGGCGCGTCTCGAACACAAAGACCGCAGCCAGACATTCCGCTTGCGGGTAGAAGTTTCCTGAATCACGGTCGGATCGGATGTCCGGCAAATATTGATGGAGTAAGACCATGAAACATTTCAACGTATTTATCGCTGTACTGATATTGACGTGTTTTGCGTTGGCGCCGGCCGCGGTTCGTGCCGACGACGAACTCGAAGACTTCGATGTCATGATGCAGGTGCTTGACGATGACGTCGATGTCGGCGATGACGTCGCCGCGATGCGCGGTCCCGAAAGAGACGAAGCCGGTGACGGCGACTTCGGTGAAGACGACGGCGACGGCGAGGAGTCTGAAGACGGCGCCGGCGACGAAGGCGAAGGCGAAGAGTCTGAAGGCGAAGAGGACGACGGCGACATCGACGATGGAGAGTCTGATGGGGAATCCGGCGCGGACTTCGACAGTGACGGATCTGACGACGATACTTTCGGCGGCGACGACAGCATCGACGGCGAGGAAGATATCGACGAAGACAACGATGACGAGGCAGGTGAAGACATCGAGGACGATGAGCCCGTCGAAGACGATGACGACGACGGCATGGACGATGACGCCGGCTTCGAAGAGGATGGTGGTGAGGAAGGCGACGACCCCGTCGATGACTAAACCGACCATGACAGACCTCGCGCCTGAGACAAATCAGGCGAAATCAGCAGCAATCCCCCTGGATGGAGTCCATCCAGGGGGATTTTCTTGCGCTACGTCATAGTATTCGCGCCGAATATCGGGCACTTTGCGATCTGACATAACGCGAAGTCCGGGAGCTCCGCTCATCTCCGCCCAACGCAGAAACCCGAGGACCCAACGAACGACCTCCGTCATCACCCTGGCGACCGCTGTTTTGTGCCTCCTGGCCAGCGGTTCCGCTGCCGCAATGAGCGGGCAGGAGCTGTTTGACGATGGCAATCGCCTGTTTCGCGATGACCTCTACTGGGCCGCCCTGCTGCGCTACCAGCAGGCCGGCGAGGCCGGCATGGACACGGCGCTGTTGCACTACAACACGGGCGTTGCGCACTACAAGGCCGGGCAACACATTCGTGCACGTGAGTCGCTCAAGAAAGCAACGCGCTCATCGAGCCTCGAGCCGCTGGCGCATTTCAACCTCGGACTGAACGCCTACGCCGCAGGCGATCCCGACGAATCATTGCGCTGGTTCCGGCTGGCGCGCGACCAGCAGCAAAACGAGAAAATTTCAAAGCTTGCGAAAAAGGCCATCGGCCGCGTTCGCCGTCAGGAGATCCAGGAGGACCCGGTCTATCAACGCGCCGAACTGGAGCGCAAGAAGAAGAGCGTCTTCGACTTCGATTTCTACGCCCAGGCCGGCTTCGGCAACGACGACAATGTCTTCCGCTCCCCATCATCGCCTTACATCGACTTCGCCGACCCGACCTTGCCGCTCGTGACGCCCGTGGTCCAGTCCGGCACGTTCGTACCGGTCAACCTGGGCGTCAAGTACACGATCAACAGCTACAAGTTTGAAGGCTTTTACGGCGCCTACCGGATGTCCGGCTCGTATTACCAGGATCGTGAACAAAGCGATGCCGATGAATTCAGTCATGAGATACGTATAGGCAACGAGTACTACCGCAAGGACGGCAATCGCAAGCGCGAAGTCTACAGCGCGTTCAGGGTCTCGCAGCATGATGAGACCTACTACGACCCCGATGACGGTTTGCCTCGCTCGGTCGGCGGCGTCGATATCGGCGACCGTATGAATTACAAGCGTTTTGGGCCGGACATCAAATTCCGCCAGACCTACGACAAGCTCTCGGTCGGCGGCGTTGCCAAAGCTTACCTGTACGATTTCGAGAGCGTTGAGGCCGTGCCGTCATACAGCCACGAGTACTTTTTTCTTGGTGTGCATACGCAATACAAGTTTACGCGCGCGTCGCTATTGCGCCTGACCGTCGAGAAGTTCGGCCGCCGGTATACCGAGCGGCCGGCCTTCGAGCTCGACGGCTCGCAGCCGATCGGTAACCCCGGCTTACGATATGACTACCTGGGCCTGTCGGTGCTCGCACGACAGCGCATTACCCGTAGCATGTGGTTCGGCTTCGAGTACGAGAGAGTCGATCGTGAAGATCGGCACGTCGGCTACCATAACTATGTTCGTGATCATTACGAAGTAGAGTTCAACTGGTCACCGGGCGTGCGATTCAATCTCGAAATCTCCGGCTACTATCGCAACTACATTTACGAAAACGCGTTCGCCTTCAATAACCCGGCCCGGCCGAGGAAAACTCTCGAGACGACGCGTATCGATGTTGCGATCAGCTACAGGATTACGCCGCACTTCACTCTGAAACTCGATGCCCGAGGTGACGACTTCGTGTCGAACGACACTCGAATCCAGTACGATCGAACCCGCTACTCGCTGGGAGTTTTGTGGCAACTGTGACGAAATAATCGCAAGCCGGCCGCAGAAGTTTCCTGATAAACTTGCGCGCCTCATGGACGTCACGCCCATCCTCGAATCCCTGAACGACGCGCAGCGTCAGGCCGTCACGGCGCCCGCAGAACCGACGCTCGTGATCGCCGGCGCTGGCAGCGGCAAGACACGTGTGCTCGTGCATCGGGCCGCGTGGCTAATCGATGTCGAAGGCGTTTCACCGCAAGGCTTGCTCGCTGTAACGTTCACGAACAAGGCCGCGGCAGAAATGCGTGGCCGTATCGAGGCATTGCTCGGCATGCCCGTCAGTCACTTGTGGATCGGTACGTTTCACGGTCTCGCGCATCGCTTGCTGCGCCGGCACTGGCGGGAGGCGAAGCTGCCACAGAACTTCCAGATCATCGATTCCGATGATCAGTTGCGACTGATCAAGCGATTGCTCAAAAACCTCGAAATCGATGACAGCCGCTGGGTGCCAAAAGAGATTCAGTGGTTCATCAATGCACAGAAGGACGAGGGGCTGCGCCCGCAACACCTCGACGATGAGCGTGACTCGAACCGCCGGCAGATGATCTCCCTGTACGCTGCCTACGAGGAAATCTGCGAACGCGGCGGCCTCGTTGATTTTGCCGAGCTGTTGCTGCGCGCCCATGAATTATGGCGCGACAACGCGGACCTGCTCGCACATTACCGGCGACGATTCCAGCACCTGCTCGTCGACGAGTTTCAGGACACAAACGCTATTCAGTATGCGTGGTTGCGCCTGCTCGCCGGTGACGAGGGCGTGCCGTTCGTCGTCGGCGACGACGATCAGTCAATTTACCGTTGGCGTGGCGCTCGCGTCGAGCACATTCATCAGTTCCAGCGAGATTTTCCATCGGCGAAGGTCATCAAGCTCGAGCAGAACTACCGGTCGACCGCGACGATCCTCAACGCGGCAAATGCGGTGATCGCGAATAACGCCGAGCGTATGGGCAAAAACCTGTGGACCGACGGCGCCAAGGGCGAAGCGATCAAACTTTATGCAGCGTACAACGAGCGCGATGAATCGGATTTCGTCATCGGCCGGCTGCGCGACTGGATCGAGCAAGGCAACTTGCGCGCCGATGCCGCCGTCCTGTACCGCTCCAACGCGCAATCGCGAGTTCTGGAAGAGGGACTGATCAACGCCGCCATTCCGTACCGGGTGTACGGGGGCCTGCGATTCTTCGAACGTGCGGAGATCAAGGACGCACTGGCGTACCTGCGACTGATCTCTCATCGTGATGACGACGCTTCTTTCGAGCGCATCGTCAATCGACCGACACGCGGTATCGGCGCCCGCACAGTCGAAATCATGCGCGGGTACGCGCGTGCCAACAGCTGCCCGATGTGGCGCGCCGCCGGTGCCGTTGCCAGTGACGAACTCGCAGGCCGCGCGGCGAATGCGGTCCTTGCGTTCATGAACCTGATCGAGCGTATGACCACGGAAACGGCGCGACTCGACCTGCAAGACCAGGTCGATCACGTCATTCATGCCAGCGGTCTGGTCGACATGTTCAGGAACGACAAGGGCGAACGAGGGGAGACCAAACTCGAAAATCTCATGGAGCTCGTCAGCGCTGCAAAAAGTTTCGCGCCGGACCCGGCCGAAGAAATGTCGCCGCTCGATGAGTTCCTGTCTCATGCGGCGCTCGAGGCTGGCGAGGGACAGGCCGAGGCCTGGGAGGACTGCGTACAGCTCATGACCATGCACTCGGCGAAGGGGCTCGAGTTTCCACTGGTGTTTCTGTGCGGCCTGGAGGACGGCCTGTTTCCGCATCAGCGGTCCATCGCCGACCCGAATGGCCTCGAGGAAGAACGGCGGCTTTGCTACGTCGGTATCACGCGCGCAAAACAGACCTTGTACGTGACATACGCAGAGCAGCGTCGCCTGTATGGCATGGACAGCTTTTCCCAGCCGTCGCGCTTCATTTCCGAGATACCGGACGAGTACGTAGAGGAAATTCGCCCTCGCGTGCAGGTCTCCCGACCGCTGCGCTCCAAAACCCGGACGTCAATCAAGACAGCTGCCGATGCGGAGATGGGCGTTCGCCTGGGTCAGCGGGTACGGCACGGCAAGTTCGGCGATGGCGTCATTCTCAACTACGAGGGTCAGGGCGCGCACGCCAGGGTCGAGGTCAATTTTGAGACCGCCGGCACAAAATGGCTCGTCCTGTCTTATGCGAATCTTGATCTGATGTAAACTAGCAGCCTTGCAGCGGCACATCGAAGCCCGCTCTGAGGCCTGTCAAAAACAATGAAAATACTAATTCTCGGTGCAGGTCAGGTTGGCTCTTCGGCCGCCTACCATTTGTCACGCGAAGAGGCCAACGAAGTCACCGTCGTTGACAGGCGCGCCGACGTTCTGCGCGAACTCCAGGATCGGCTGGATATTCGAACGGTCGTTGGTCATGCGGCTTACCCTGAGGTACTCGATCGCGCCGGCGCAAACGATGCCGATATCGTCGTTGCGCTGACCGATATGGATGAGACAAACATGGTCGCGTGCCAGGTTGCCTACACGCTCTTCCACACGCCAACCAAGATCGCCCGCATTCGCTCTGCCGAGTACATGAACGCCAGTGGCCTGTTTTCGCAAGACGCGATTCCGATCGACGTCGGCATCAGCCCCGAGCAACTGGTTTGCGAATACGTGGAGCAACTGATTCTGTATCCGGGAGCGTCGCAGGTGCTCGACTTCGCCGGCGGCCGGGTGCGCCTTGTCGGCGTCATCGCCGACCGCGATGGCCTGCTTGTCGGCCAGCGGATCGCGACGCTGAAAGAGCATGTGCCGAACACTGAAGGGCGCATCGCCGCAATCTACCGGAGTGGAAAGGCCCTGCTGCCCGACGGTGACACCGTCATCCAGGAAGGCGATGAGGTGTTCTTCATCGCGGACCGCAAGGACATTCGCGTCTTCATGAGTGAAATGCGGCGACTCGAGGAACCGGTGCGGCGTGTCGTCATTGCCGGTGGCGGCAACATCGGTGTGCGACTCGCGCTGGCGCTCGAGCAAACCAACCAGGTGAAGATCATCGAGCGCGACACCCAGCGCGCCCGGCAGATTTCCGAACGGCTCAATCGCGCCATCGTGCTCGTCGGCGATGCCGCCGACGAGGAATTATTGCTCGAGGAGAACGTCGACAACGTCGATGTGTTCTGCGCGCTGACCAACTCAGAAGAAGCCAATATCCTGAGCTCGATGCTCGCGAAGCGGCTCGGCGCACACAAGGTCATGGCACTGATCAATCGCGCCTCTTACGTGGACCTCGTAGAGGCAGGCAGCATCGATATCGCCATATCACCGCAGCAGGTCACGATCGGCTCACTACTCGCACATGTACGGCGCGGCGATGTCGCCAAAGTGCATTCGCTGCGTCGCGGCGCAGCAGAGGCGATCGAGGCAATCGCTCACGGTACCGAAAAAGAGTCGAAAGTCGTCGGCCGCAAGATCGAGGATGTCGAGTTGCCGAAAGGTACGGCGATCGTCGCACTGGTTCGAAGCGACAAGGTCATCATTGCGCACCATGACACGGTCATCGAAACCGACGATCACGTCATCTTGTTCATGACCGATCGCCGCAAGATCGAGCGCCTGGAGCAGCTGTTCCAGGTGGGCGTGTCTTTTGTGTAGGAATCCCGTCAGGATCCCGGCCGGACGGCGATGAACTGGACCGTCGTACAACGCATACTCGGGCTGCTCCTGATGATGTTCAGCCTGACGATGCTGCCGCCGATCATCATCAGCCTCATTTTTGACGATCACGCGTGGCTGTCGTTCGTCGAGGGCTTCGGGCTCACGCTGGTGGCAGGGATCGTGTTTTGGCTCCCCGTACATAAGCAGCGCAAGGATCTGCGTTTGCGCGATGGGTTTCTTGTCGTCGCGGCATTCTGGACCGTGTTGGGTGCGTTTGGCGCAGCGCCCCTGTACTTCGCCGACAGCTTGTCACTGTCGATCACCGATGCCATTTTCGAGTCCATATCCGGATTGACGACGACCGGGGCTACGGTTTTGACCGGGCTGGATGAGCTGCCGCGGTCGATCCTCTACTACCGCCAGCAACTGCAGTG
>DAOWGY010000276.1 GCA_030641695.1 Gammaproteobacteria bacterium | reverse complement strand
CAGAGCTTCAGGACCTGAAGACAACAAGGAAATAATAGGCGGGGAAGCCGGTGTGCATAACGTCGGGTAGCCATTATCGAGCAGAGGGTATCAAGGTCCGAGAATTCAACGCCGCGGCGAAAGTGGAGAGGGCCGCGAGCGCAGGCAGGATCGCCAACGGGGTCGCCTGTCTTTCTTATGTGCATGTGTTCAGCGGATACGGTGCATCCCTCTCCGGAACTAATTTTATAAAAACGACCTTTAAGGAGCGTCCATGAAACGGTGCATAAGCAGCAGCCGGCGCGTCAGCAGTTTTATTCTCGCAACTGCGGTACTCGCAATATCCGGCAGCGTTTTCGCCCAATCCGTCGATCAGGTCTTGCAGGCTGAGCTACGGCGGTTGAATCTGGCTCAGCAGTCCCAGGAACGGATCAACAACGTTGTTGAAGGTACCCGTTCTCTGGAGGACCAGTATCGGGCAATAAACAAGGAAATCGACGGCCTCAAGGTCTACAACCGCCTCATGATGGCTCAGACTGAAGGTCAGCAGGCAGTGCTCGAAGACATCGCGTTGTCGATGGACCAGGTCGACGTCATCAACCGCCAGATCTTCCCCCTGATGGAACGCATGATCGACGGCCTTGAGCAGTCGGTTGCGCTCGATGTTCCGTTTCTGATGGACGAGCGAACCGAACGAATCGGTAAGCTCAAAGACACCATGTCTCGTTCGGATGTCAGCGTGGCTGAGAAATTCCGCAAGGTCATGGAGGCATTCCAGATCGAAAACGACTACGGCAGCACGATCGAGCCGTACAAGCAGTCGTTGACGCTGGAAGACGGCACGACACGCGACTACAACATGTTGCGTATCGGTCGCGTCGGTCTCTACTTCCAGTCCGATGACACCAACATCACCGGTCGCTGGGACAACGACGCACGTGCGTGGGTACTCGATAACGGCGCTCGAAACGAAGTGCGCAAGGGCTTGCGCGTCGCGAATCAGCTGATCGCGCCGGAATTGGTCCTGCTCCCGATCAGCGCAGCGACGGAGGCACAATAATGAAACGTATAACAATGATTATTGCTTCCGGCCTGCTGGTATTCGGTAGTGGCGCCGCAAGCGCACAGGACAGCGCGTCCAGTATGGCGGAACTGCTTCGCCTCATCGAGCAAGGACAGGCGCGTGACTCCCAGGAAGGACGTCAGCGCGAAGCGGATTTTGCCCGTCGCAAGAACGAGCAACAGAACCTCCTTAACCAGGCGCGTGCAGAACGTAATCGCCAGGAACGCGAAAGCGCCCGTCTCGAGCAACTTTTCGAGGACCGACAGGCGCAGATCGTCGCCGCACGTGCAGCACTCGATGAGCGTCTCGGCGCCTTGAAAGAGCTGTTCGGCGTGTTGCAGACGGTTGCTGGCGATACCCAGGGCCGCTTCACCAACTCGCTGACGCACATCCAGTTCCCGAATCGTGAGGATTTTCTCGTCGAACTCGGCAGCAAGATGGCCGGCGCCAGTACCCTGGCATCGATCGAGGACATTGAAAGGCTCTGGTTCGAGCTGCAACGCGAGATTACCGAGTCCGGTTCGATTGTCCGTTTCAATCATGCGGTCACCCTCGCCAACGGCGAAGAGACGCAAATGGAGATTGTCCGCGTCGGCACCTTCAACGTCGCATCCACCGTCGGCTATCTGCAATTCACGCCCAGTACCGGGCGCGTCAGCGAACTGCAGCGCCAGCCTGAGCAGGGGCGCTTTACGAGTTCCGCAAAAGACATCGTCAGCGCCACGACCGGGCCGGTTACCTTCGGTATCGACGTTACGCGCGGCGGCATTCTGGCGTTGCTGGTCGAATCACCCACGATCAAGGATCGCATCCACCAGGGTGGCATAGTCGGCTACTGCATCATCGCTCTCGGAATCATCGGCCTGATAATCGCTCTGATCCGCTTCATCGGTCTGACGAACGACAGCCGCAAAGTTACGGCGCAACTCAAACGCGACTCGGCGAGTACGGACAATCCGTTGGGCCGTGTGTTGGCCGCCTACGAAAGCAACAGGGGCGCCGACACCGAGACCATCGAGCTCAAACTCAGCGAGGCGGCGCTCAAGGAGATGCCTGGCCTGACCAAGGGCTTGTTGTTGATCAAGGTGATTTCGGTGGTAGCGCCGCTGATGGGTCTGCTCGGTACGGTTACCGGCATGATCAAGACCTTCCAGGTGATCACGCTGTACGGCGCCGGCGATCCGAAGATGATGGCCGGTGGCATCTCGCAGGCATTGATGACGACAGTACTCGGCCTTGTCGTGGCGATTCCAATGGTGCTGCTGCACACGATCGTCAGCGGTCAGAGCCGCAAAGTCATCAATATTCTCCAGTCGCAGAGCGCGGGCCTCGTCGCCCAGCATTCCGAGGCAAGCCACTAGGAGAGTCTGCATGCTCTGGCTAACTGACAGTTTCGAGGCAATCCGCGACTT
>DAOWGY010000042.1 GCA_030641695.1 Gammaproteobacteria bacterium | reverse complement strand
CTCGATTTCGACGAGGCACATTCGGCAGGAGCCGAATGGCTTGACGCTGTCGGTGGCGCACAATTTGGGAATATCAACGCCGGACTCGCGCGCGGCACGCAGTATGCTGCTGCCGGCCCTGACCGTTGCCGGCAGGCCGTCGATTTCGATCTTGACGGTGTCGCGGGCCGCTGCGGCCGGCGTCCCCAGATCCGCCTGTCTGACCTTGTTCATGCGTCAACCCCCCTCGGGGACGCGAAGTCCTCAGCGAAGTATTTTAAAACACTCCGGACCGGATAGGGTGTCATACCGCCCATTGCACATAAGGACGCGTCTTCCATCGTGTCGCACAATTCGACGAGGAGATCGTAGTTTGCCTCGCGATCGACGCCTGCGATCATGCGGTCGATGACCTCGACGCCACGTGTGGAGCCGATTCTGCACGGCGTGCATTTGCCGCAGGACTCGATCGCGCAGAATTCCATCGCGAAGCGGGCCTGGTCGGCCATGTTGACCGTATCGTCGAAGACGACTATGCCACCGTGGCCGATCATGGCGCCGATTGCGCTGAATGCCTCGTAATCGAGCACGGTGTCGAGTTGTTCGTCCGGCAAATAAGCACCAAGGGGACCGCCAACCTGCACGGCTCTGACCGGCCGGCCGCTGGCCGTGCCGCCGCCCCAGTCATCGATGAGTTCGCGAAGCGTCAGCCCGAACGCTTTCTCAACCATGCCGCCGCGTTTGATGTTGCCGGCGAGCTGAAACGCCAGCGTACCCTTCGAACGCTCGACGCCGAACGACGCATAGCGTTCGCCGCCAAGATTTACGATGTTGGGTACCGAAGCCAGTGTCACGACGTTATTGACGACCGTGGGTTTACCAAAAAGCCCTTCTATCGCTGGTAGCGGCGGCTTGTAACGCACGATGCCTTTCCTGCCTTCGAGGCTCTCGAGCATCGCGGTTTCCTCGCCGCAGACATACGAACCGGCCCCGAGATGCAGTTCGATATCGAAATCGAAGCCGCTGCCCTGGATGTTTTCGCCCAGCCATCCGGATTCCCGGGCATTGGCGATCGCACGCTCGAGTATCGAGTGAGTGAGTGGATATTCGGAGCGCAGGTAGATGTACCCCTTGTTCGCGCCGACGGCGAAGCCCGCGATCATCATGCCCTCGATCAGGCACAGGGGGTCGCCTTCCATTAGCAGGCGATCGGAAAACGTGCCGCTGTCGCCCTCATCGGCATTGCAGGCAATGTACTTTTGCTGTGCTGGTGTCTCGGCAGCAGTTCGCCATTTGATACCCGCGGGAAAGCCGGCGCCACCACGGCCACGAAGCCCGGATGCGGTGACCGTCTCGATGACCTTTTCGGCGCCGATCTCGAACGCTTTCTCGATTGCGTTGAAGCCCTGAGTCTTCCTGAAGTCGTCAATCGACAGGGGGTCGATAAGTCCGCAGCGGAAAAACGTCCAACGGTCCTGCTTGATCAGGTATGGAATCTCCATGAGCGGACCGACGCGTTTGGCGTGTTCGCCGCCGGTGAGAAAACCCGACGCAAAAAGTCCGGCCACATCTTTGTCAGTAACATTGCCATACACAATGCGCACACCGCCGACGTCGACCTCGACCATGGGCTCGAGCCAGGTTGCGCCCCAGGATCCGTTTCTGACCAGTTCGATACTTTCGCCTGACTTCTTCGCCTCACGTGCAATGGCGATGGCGACTTCGTCGGCGCCGACCGACACGGCGGACGTCTCACGCGGGACGAAGACTCGCGTCGTCATCAGCCACCCTCCCGTAGCGTATCGACGAGTTGATCGAAGCGTTGCGTGCTGACACGACCGTAGGTCTTCTCATCGATCATGACGGCGGGCGAACAGGCGCAATTACCCAGGCAATAGGTCGGTTCGAGCGATACGTCATCGTTCGTGCCGTGCATGGTTACGCCGAGCACTTTCTCGGCGTGCACAGTCAGTTCGCGGCTGCCCATTGCCTGGCAGGCCTCGGCCTGGCAGATCCGTACGACATGCTTGCCCGCAGGTGTCGTGCGAAAGTCGTGATAAAAACTGACGACGCCGTGCACGTCGGCACGTGACAGGTTCAGTTCATCGGCAAGTTGGCGTACGGCACTTTCGGAAATCCAGCCGATACGCTTCGTCAGCGCCTGCAGAATCTGCACGAGCATTTCGGGACGCGCTTGGAAATCACTGATGACCTGGCTCAGCGCCTCCTTGTTGTAACCGTTCGCCGTCATGCAGGCACCCGTTGTTCTTGTGAGGCGGCTCAGTATATCTCAGTAATTGCCCGCCGAATCTCCGTGAGTTCGGCGTCATCGCGAAGGCTGACGCGGTCATTGGCAACCTCGACCCCGAGGCGTTCGAATATCGGCTCGATGTCCGGAAAACCCCTGCTGTCTGCGTACTGGCGGTAGAGGGGCATGAAGACGGGTTCTGCCACAAAGCTGTCGAGTTTTTCGAACAATTCGGTGCCCGACCAGCTCGTGGCCGCCGGCAGACAACAGCGTTGCAGGTGGTCGAGCGCGTAGTCGAGCGACTCGTGGCCATCCGAACGCTGGCGCAACTCGACGTCTGCCAGCAACGCGATGATTGCGCCGCTCCAGTAGATCTTCATCGTTGCCGCGCCGACGCCCCTCCGTGCTGCTTCATTGGGCGACAGCTCGGGCCGCGATTTGCGGCCGCGCTCGAAACCCTCATAAAGCTTCTGCCACGCGCGGAGTTCGTCGTACTGGCCGGCCCGAGTCAATAACACGTTCTGGTAGTACTGCGCGAAACCTTCCGAGATCCAGCGATGCTGCGAACGTACAAACGGTAACATCAGGTGGCTGAATTCATGCGTTGCAGTCCAGTCGTCGTAAAAATCCTCGATCGGACGACGCTCGTCGATGAAGAGTTCGACGCTGTCGCCACCGTCGCGCAACACCCGCCCGTACGGCACTGGGGAATCGCTTTGCCAGCTGCTGCGACCGACTGGCAACACGACGATGTGCGGCGACGGGTTGGGAAACCGACCGTAGGCGAGGCTGACGTTCCCTGCCGTGTCGCGAACCCAGTCGATGATGGTCGTCGCATCGATCGCGCCTCGCGGGCGCAACAACGCGATTCGTAGCTGCGTCCCCGAGATTTGCTCTTCGGAGTATATGAACCGCCCAAAAGCCGCCATGGCTCTCGCATTACGTGGCGACGGCACTACCTCGTAGGAATCGTCACGGCCGGCAACGGGTTGCCACGGCACGGACACATCGATGTCGCCGTCAACAACGAAACGCACAATGATGCGCGAATACGAGCTGATCGGCGGGTGCCACAGCCAGACCGTCGGTGAGACGACAATGTTTTGCGGGGACAGAGTCGCATTACGTCGCTCGGCGGCCGCTGCCTGTTGCAGGTCGACGCTGTAACGAATGCAGGAAACGCCCTGCCGAGGTATGGAAAAACGGCGGCCACGATTGGCGAGCCGTTCGTTCGAGTCGCAATCACGGGCATCGTCGAGAAACCGGCTTGCCGCTCCTGAGCGCGCGCTGACGTCGTTGACCGGCGTCGCGAAGTGGGCCTCGATGAGCAGCTG
>DAOWGY010000070.1 GCA_030641695.1 Gammaproteobacteria bacterium | reverse complement strand
TCGCTCATGAGCCTGCTGAATATCGCTCGCTGGTGGGCGATTCTGCGCCGCTAGGCGCTCAGAAACAGCGTTTTCGGGTGCTGCGGCCATTGAATCCGGAATCAGCGCCTCCATTTGAGCTGGCAGGCGTTATTTTTGGCCAGCTGCCGCTGGTTTAGGGGCCCCTGCGCTGCTATTATCCGCGCCCGAAAGCCGGCTGGATCGGGCGCAAGCGCCACGTGTAAGGCCCGAAGGCACTCCCGAGCCGGCGCTGAACACAGGCACCCACTCTGATCGACACGTCCGCTTGTTCTCCTGTTTGACGAGAGCGACGCGGTACGAATATGACCGGATGGCTGAAATTTTTTTGATGACGATATAGCTGAAGATGCGAGATGAAAGACTTAAGCACGTACCGAAACATTGGCATTTTTGCCCACGTCGATGCGGGCAAGACCACTACGACCGAGCGAATCCTGAAACTCACGGGCAAGATACATCGCACCGGTGAAGTGCACGACGGTGAAGCGACCACAGACTTCATGGAACAGGAGCAGGAACGCGGCATCACGATTCAGTCCGCGGCGACGAGCTGTGAATGGGCGGACCACCGCCTGAATATCATTGACACGACAGGCCAAGTGGATTACACCATCGACGTGTACCGTTCATTTAAAGTTCTGGATGGCGGCGTGGGCGTGTTCTGCGGCTCCGGCGGCGTGGAGCCACAGTCGGAGACGAACTGGCGCTATGCGAACGACTCGGAAGTCGCACGCATCATTTTCGTCAACAAGCTCGATCGCATCGGCGCGGATTTCTACAGTGTCGTCAAACAGGTCAAGGATGTGCTGGCAGCGCAACCGCTCGTCATGGTGTTGCCAATTGGTGTCGAGGACAACTTCAAGGGTGTCGTGGATCTCCTGACTCGCAAGGCATGGATCTGGAGTTCGTCCGAGGATCCCGAGTCTTATGAGATCAGCGACGTGCCCGATGACATGCAGGATATCGTGGAGGAATGGCGCGAGAAGCTGATCGAGACGGCAGTCGAGCAGGACGACGATCTGCTCGAGCAATACCTCGAAGGCGAGGAGCCGTCGATCGACGATATCAAACGCTGCGTTCGCCGCGGCACGATCAATCTCGAGTTCTTCCCGACCTTCTGTGGCTCTGCGTTCAAAAACAAGGGAATACAGAATATTCTTAATGCGATAGTTGACTATCTGCCGAACCCGACTGAAGTGAAGCCGCAGCCCGAAATCGATCTCGAGGGCCACGCGACCGGCGGCGTCGCCACGGTCGATCCGACGAAGCCGCTACGCGCGCTCGCGTTCAAGATCATGGATGACCGTTATGGCGCGCTGACATTTACGCGCATCTACTCGGGCCAGCTCAAGAAGGGCGACAACGTCCTGAACACGTTTACGGGCAAGACCGAACGCATTGGCCGCATCGTCGAGATGCATGCCGATTCACGCGAGGAGCTCGAGTCGGCGCAAGCCGGTGACATCGTCGCCCTGCTCGGCATGAAGAACACACGCACGGGCCACACGCTTGCCGATGCCAAGAATCCGGCGACGCTCGAGCCAATGGTTTTTCCCGATCCTGTGATCTCGATCGCTATCTCGCCCAAGGACAAAGCCGGCAACGAGAAGATGGGCGTCGCGCTCAACAAGATGGTGCAGGAAGATCCTTCGTTCCAGGTTGCCACCGACGAAGACTCGGGCGAAACCCTGATCAAGGGCATGGGCGAACTGCATCTCGACATCAAAGTCGACATCCTCAGGCGCACTCATAAAGTCGACGTGGTGATGGGCAAGCCGCAGGTCGCCTACCGCGAGACGATCACCAAGATGATCGAGGACAGATACACCCACAAGAAGCAGTCGGGTGGCTCTGGTCAGTACGGACGCATCGACTATCGCATCGAGCCCGCAGAACAGAACGCCGGTTATGAGTTCGAGTCGAAGGTGACCGGCGGCAATGTGCCGCGCGAGTACTGGGGCGCGATCGAAAAGGCATTCAGGGTCAGCATGGATGAAGGCACGCTGGCAGGGTTTCCCCTGCTCGACGTGAAATTCACACTGCTGGACGGCGCATTTCACGCCGTGGACTCATCCGCGCTCGCATTCGAGATCGCAACGAAGGCAGCCTACAGGCAGTCAATCCCGAAGGCCGGCCCGCAATTGCTGGAACCGATCATGAAGGTCGACGTCTTTTCGCCGGAGAACAACGTCGGTGATGTCATTGGCGACCTCAACCGCCGCCGCGGCATGATCAAATCGCAGGATGCCGGCGCAACCGGCGTGCGCGTCAAAGCCCATGCGCCACTCGCCGACATGTTCGGCTATATCGGACACCTGCGCACACTGACGTCAGGCCGCGGCCAGTTCTCGATGGAGTTCTCGCACTACGCACCTTGCCCGCAGAACGTCGCCGACGAGGTAATCAGGGAAGTGCAGGAACGCAAGGCCAGCAAGTAGCCCGGCTCTGAATAGCCGATGGGATATATCCCATCACGTTCTCAGTAATCTGCCCTCACCGGTTTTGCCTGTGGGGGCTTTTTGCTCTGCGTATAAAAAGCGTCGACACTGAAAATGGCGACAGCAATCCAGATGAGAGCAAAACAGATGAGATGTGGAGTCGTCAGTTCTTCGCCGTAGTAGATTCCAACGAAAAACTGCAGTGTCGGTGCTATGAATTGCATGAAACCGACCGCCGTCAATGTCAGCCGTCGCGCTGCGATCGCAAAAAACAACAATGGAATGACAGTCAGTGGACCTGCAAGCATGAGCAACGCTGAAATCTGCCATCCATCTGCCGCAAAGGCCGCCTGTTGTGCTTTCATGAGCCAGACCAGCCCCACGAGCGCGAGCGGAAACAACACCATCGTCTCAACGAACAAGCCGGGCATGGCGCCGATAACAACCTGTTTGCGGATCACGCCGTAAAACGTAAACAGCAGCGCAAGAGATAGCGCAACGATGGGAAACTCGCCGCCACTGATCGTTAGGACAAGCACACCCGCCGTTGCAAGCAGTACGGCAGCCACTTGCATTCGTCGCAAGCTCTCTCCCAAAAATGCGACGCCTACGAGTACGTATATCAGCGGGTTGATGTAGTAACCGAGGCTCGCCTGGAATACCTGCTCCTGCTGTACGGCCCAGATGTAAATAAACCAGTTTACAGAAATGAAAACGGCAGAAAGGACAAGCCAAAACAGCGTTTTTGGCGTCGCGAACGTCCGGTAAACGTCCGGCCATTGGCGCCGAAAGTGGATAATCGCTGCCCCGAACGGCACGGCCCAGACGATGCGATGCACGAGGACTTCGGCAGGCGCCACTGAGCCGACAATCTTGAAGTAGACTGGAAAAACACCCCACAAGGTGTAAGCAATCAGTCCCGTGAGCACACCGTCGCGGTGATCGCCTGCCGATTTCCCGGGGTCGTCGATTCTCAAGGTGCTTCTGACGTTTCCACCCTCTCGGGGCGACCGAGCAACAGGTCCCACAGGTATCGCGTCCTGGCGAAGCTATCAAGTTGCAAGAGGTACAGCGACGGTACCAGGAACAAGGTGATTATCGTCGCAAACACGATGCCGAAACTCAGTGAGATCGCCATCGGGATGACGAACTGGGCCGCCATACTCGTCTCGAGCAGGATCGGCATCAGGCCCACGGCTGTGGTAAACGATGTCAGGACTATGGCCCGGAATCGTTGCGTGCCGGAATCGATGACAGCCTGCTTCAATTCGACGCCGCTGGCTCGCGCTTTGTTGATGAAATCAACCATGATCAGGCTGTCGTTGACGACGACGCCTGCCAGCGCAATGAGTCCGAACATCGAAAACATGCTGATTGCCTTGCCCATCACGATGTGGCCAATGACGGCGCCGATCAGGCCGAACGGAATCACGGACATGATGATCAGTGGCTGACTGTAGGAGTGCAACGGAATTGCGATCAACGCATAAATCAGGAACAGCGCCGCGATTGAAGCAATCGACAGGTTGCGCACCAGGTTGCGCTCTTCCTCGCTCGCGCCTTCCAGATCGAAACTGACTCCCGGGTGCCGCGCAAGCAGCGTCGGTATGAAGTTATCACGGACCGACTTGATGACTTCCTGCGGTTCGACGCGATCGGGATCGATATTCGCGCTGACCGTCACCGTGCGCTCGCGATTCAGCCGCCGAATGCTCGAATAGCTCTCGCCGAAAGTGACGTCGGCGACGGAGCCGAAAGGGACTTCATCGCCGTTCGGCGTACGAATGCGCATGTTTTCGAGGTCGGCGATCGAACGCCGCTGGTCCTCCGGATACCGGACCATGACCTTGAGTTCATCTTTGCCACGCTGAATGCGCTGCGCTTCCTCGCCGTAGAACGCCTGCCGAACCTGCCGGCCCAACGACACCATCGTGAGGCCCAGCGCTTCCGCCTCGGGCTTGATCGTGAGGCGAATTTCATCGCCGCCACCGACCGCCGAGTTGCGAATCTCGAAAACGCCTGCAAACGTGGACAATTCCTGCTCCAGTTCCCGCGCCGCGGCCTCGAGTGCCAGGTAATTGTTGCCATTCAGGCGAAAACTCAGTGGCGGTCCGCCGCCCAGGTGCACGGCGCCCGAAAACCTCAGGTCCCTCATGCCCGCAATGTCGCCGACCCGCTCGCGCCACATGTCGCTGATCTCGATGCCTTCGTAGGGGCGGTCTTCATCACGCGGCATCTCCACAATCATGATCGCCCCGGTATCGCCGCTCGTGAATACACCGATGTGCTGGATGAGCGGCACCGCATCCGGGTCCGCTTCAATAATCTCGCGGTTCATCGCAAGTAGTTCCGCTTCGATCCTGTCGATCGCCTTGTCGCGAACCTGCGGTGCCGTCCCGGTTTCCATCTCCATCCTCACCTGGATGAAGTCGCTGTTCACTTCCGGTGTCAAAACCTGTCGTACCATGCCACTGACCATCATGCCTATTGTCAGGATCAGCACAGCCGCGAATATCGCAACCGTTACACCCCGGTTGTCGATCGCCTTCGCCAGCAATGGCCGATAGTAGTCGTAGATGACTCGATGCAGGCCGTGCTGCACATGGCGTTGGATCTTGAGAAAAAAGCGCGGTAGTCGCCGCCAGAAGTTGATCTCGCGCTGCGGATTGAACAGATCGTCCTCATCAATTGGCGGAATCCGTGCGTGCACCAGGTGCGCCGGCAAGATCAACTTCGATTCAACCAGCGAAAAGAACAGGCAGAAAATCACGACAACGGATATCGCTTCAAAGAACGGCCCGAAGATGCCGCCGATGAACAGCATTGGCCCGAATGCCGCAATTGTCGTTAATACGCCGAACGTCGCGGGAATAGCAACCTTATGGGCGCCGTCGATCACGTTATCGAGCGTGTGGCCGTCTGCCCGTATTTTCGTGTAGACACTTTCACCGATGATGATGGCGTCGTCGACAACGATACCCAAAACAATAATGAAACCGAAAAGACTCATCGAGTTGATCGTTACCGGCCAGGGATTGATCGGCATCAGCCACAAGGTACCGAGAAACGTAATCGGAATTCCTACGATCACCCACCAGGCCACCTTCATGCGCAGGAACAAGGACAACACGATGAACACGAGCATCGCACCGAGGAACATGTTGTCCGTCATCATTTCCAGACGATCATTCAGATACTGTGAGCGATCCGCCCAAAGATCCATTTGAATTCCCGCGGGCAACTGCTGCGACTTGCTCGCGATGTACTCCTTGACGGCGGCGGCCGTCACCAACTCGTTCTGCTGTCCGACCGTACTTACCTGCAGTGTCGCCGTGACTTCGCCGTTGAATCGACCGTAAGCATAGCTCTCGACAAATCCGTCCTTGATCTCGGCGACATCTCCCAGTGTCAGTCGCGTCCCATCGGCAAACGTCCGGAGTACCAGGTCAGAGTAATCGAGGCCGGTATAGACCTGTCCCTCGGTTCGCAACAGGATATCGCCGCCGACTGACTTGATCGTGCCGCCGGGAAGGTCCACGGACGAGTCCCTGATCGCTTGCGAGATTTCGCTCATCGTCAGGCCGTACTGGCGCAAGGTGTGCTCTGACACCTC
>DAOWGY010000058.1 GCA_030641695.1 Gammaproteobacteria bacterium | reverse complement strand
TGTGCCGCAATGAAACCATCGATGCTGCCGCCGCCATCCAGATCGACGTACGGGAATATCCCGTTAAACAGCACATCGCCGGCGTGAATGACATTGACCTCGGGAAAGTGGACGGCACCATCGCCATCCGTGTGCGCATTCGGCAAATGAAATAAATACGCCGTCTGGCCATTCAGGTGAAAAGTCACCGTATCGGAAAAAGTTATGACCGGAATGCCACCTGCACCGCCGGCGTCCTCGGGCTTTTCGGCGAGGCGCTTGCGCAAATTGTCATGCGCGACGACGATTGTTCCGTCTTGCGCCAGCTGCGCGTTTCCACCGGTGTGATCGCCGTGATAATGCGTATTGATGACGAAATCGATCGGCCGGCCGGCGATTTCATTAACTGCGGCGATCAGGGCCGGCGAGGTTGGCACCAACGCGTCGTCAATGAGCAGGACATACTCGTCACCGACCATGACACTGACATTACCGCCAACGAATGTGTCCCCGGCGCCATAGACCGCGTGTATGCCCGGCACGACTTCGTGGCTTGCAAAAACTGGCGCGGGTTCCTGCGCGTACAGGGACGTAGCCAATAACAGGCAGGTCAGGAACAGTGCGCGAATTATCATTCGAGTTCTCCGGGCGTTGCGGGAACCGCATAGTGTTCCCGAATTGACGGAGATTGGCTACCCCTGTAGGAGCGCTTCTTGAAGCGCGACCGATCGCGCGCCGAGGCGCGCTCCTACGAATTGCTCGGAAACGTGTACTGCGCTTTTTCGCGCACGCCGCCCGACGGCCAGCGTTGCGTGATTGTCTTGCGTCTTGTGTAAAAACGCACGCTGTCGGGACCGTAGGCGTAAAGGTCGCCGAATAATGATCGTTTCCAGCCGCCGAAGCTGTGATACGCCACGGGAACAGGCAGCGGTACGTTGATGCCGACCATGCCCACCTTGATGTTGTCGGCGAAGTAGCGGGCCGCCTCGCCATCCCGCGTGAAGATGCAGGTGCCGTTGCCGTACTCATGCTCGTCGATGAGTCGCATGGCGTGCTCCTCGGATTCGGCGCGAACGACACACAGCACCGGACCGAAAATCTCTTCCTGGTAGATGCGCATGTCCTCGGTCACATTGTCGAACAGGCAAGGGCCGAGGAAAAAGCCGTCTTCGTGACCGTCGACGCTGAGGCCGCGACCGTCGATGACGAGGTCCGCGCCTTCCTCGACGCCGAGATCGACGTAAGCCCTTACCTTGTCGTGGTGTGCTTTCGTTACGAGTGGCCCCATATCGTTGGACGTGTCCGTGCCGTTGCCGACTTTGAGGTCCGCTATCTCGTCGCGGAATTTGCTGACCACCGTGTCGGCCGTGTCGTCGCCGACACAGACGGCGACCGAGATCGCCATGCAGCGCTCGCCGCAGGAACCGTAGGCGGCGCCCATCAGTGCGCTGACCGCGTTGTCGATGTCGGCATCCGGCATGACAATAGCGTGATTCTTGGCGCCACCGAGCGCTTGCACGCGTTTGCCGTTCGCCGTGCCCGTGGTGTAGATGTACTCGGCGATCGGCGTTGAGCCGACAAAGCTGACGGCCTGAACACGCTTGTCGTGCAACAAGGTATCGACAGCCTCCTTGTCACCATTGACAAGGTTGAAGACGCCGTCGGGCAGTCCGGCTTCCTTGAGCAGGCGCGCCGCGAGCATCGGAGCACTCGGGTCCTTTTCGGAAGGCTTCAGCACGAACGTGTTGCCGCAGGCGATGGCCACCGGATACATCCACATCGGCACCATTGCGGGAAAGTTGAAAGGCGTGATCCCGGCGACGACACCAAGCGGCTGAAACTCTGACCAACTGTCGATTTTCGGGCCAACGTTCTTCGAGAATTCGCCCTTCAGCAATTCCGGTATCCCACAAGCGTATTCGACCACCTCGACGCCGCGGATAAATTCACCCATGGCGTCATCGAGCACCTTGCCGTGCTCGTTCGTTATCGCGGCTACGATCTCGTCGGCGTGTTCCTCGAGCAATTGCTTGAAGCGGAACATGATGCGTGCGCGTTTTGCCGGTGGCGTATTGCGCCAGGCCGGAAACGCGGTCTCGGCCGCAGCGACCGCGTCCTCGACGGTCTGTTTCGAGGCCATGGCCACATGCCGCGTGACCTCGCCCGTTGCGGGATCGGTAATCGCTTCGGGCCGATTGCTGTCAGCAACATCGGCGCCATTGATGAAATGACCGACAATCGTGGCCGAGTCGATGTTCTTTGCGGGTCGTGCGTTCATGATGTCTCCATTGCGCCGCGTCAGTCGGTGGTATCGATGACCCGGCGTATCTTGTCGAACGCCTGGTTCCAGTCTTCGATGTCCGAGTTCAGAAATGGCGAAAACTGCAAAGTGTCCATGCCATTGCGGATGATCAAATTCTCTTCCCAGAAGCAGCGTTTGTGAATTTCGAGCCCCCGAGCCCCCGGCGCGCCTTCTCGCGGCGCCAGCTCAATCGCGCCCATGAGACCGATGTTGCGCACGTCGATGACTTTGTCGTGATCGGCGAACGAGTGCAACAGGTCCTCGAACGGTTGTTCGAGCGCAGTCGCCCGATCGAATGTGCCTTCCTCGTCGTAGATATCCATCACGGCAAGGCCCGCGGCTGCCGCGACCGGGTGCCCGGAGTAGGTGTAGCCGTGGAACAGTTCGATCATGTAGTCGGGTCCCTGCATGAACGCGTCGTAGACGTGATCGCGAACGAGCACGGCGCCCATGGGAATGACGCCGTTAGTGAGGCCTTTTGCCGTCGTAATGATGTCAGGCATGACAGCAAATCGATCGGCCGCAAATGGTGTACCGAGACGGCCGAAAGCCGTGATGACCTCGTCGAAGATCAACAGGATCCCGTGCTTGTCGCAAATCTCGCGCAAGCGCTCGAGATAGCCGATCGGTGGTGGCAGGATGCCCGTCGAGCCGGCTACAGGTTCGACGATGACGGCGGCAATGTTACTGCCGTCATGCAGCGCCGCGAGTCGTTCGAGGTCATCGGCGAGGTGCGCGCCCCATTCGGGCTGACCGCGAGTGAACGCCGTGTGCTCGAGATTCATCGTGGCGCGGATATGATCGACGCCAGGGATCAGGTTGGCGCTGAAGACCTTGCGGTTCGGCAGGATGCCGCCTACCGACATGCCACCGAAGTTCACGCCATGATAGCTACGCTCGCGGCCGATCAGGCGCGTGCGATTGCCTTCGCCGCGCGCGCGGTGATAGCCCAACGCAATCTTGAGGGCCGTATCGACCGACTCCGAACCCGAGTTAGTGAAAAAACACTGTGTGAAGCCTTCGGGTGCCAGCCCGGTTACGCGCTCCGCGAGGGCGAATGACTTGTCGGTGCTGACCTGGAATGACATCGCGAAATCGAGTTTGGCCACCTGTTGCTGTACGGCTTCGACGATCTTCGGATGGCAATGCCCGACGCCCGACGTCCACAGCCCGGCGAACAGGTCATAGACCTTTGCGCCGTCCCGGGTCGTGTAGTAATGGCCGTTCGCGCCCGTGATGATGCGCGGCTCTTTCTTGAAGTCGCGGTTCGGCGTAAATGGCATCCAGTAGGCGTCAAGTTTGTCGGCGGCTGCGCTCATGGAGGGGCTCTCCGTTTTCGTCTGCGTCAAACAGACGAGTGTACGCCCGAGATGGTATGTTAAACAATGAGTTACATGCGTTCCTGTAAGCTATTGATCTAATTGAGGCGGGATCGCAAAATGTTCAGTAAGCTAAACACTTGAGCGAGGATCTGATATGGACCAGGCGATCGGCAGCCGACTCAGGCAAATCCGCCTGCGACACGAATTGTCGCAGCGCCAGCTGGCACGACAGTCCGGAGTCGCGAACGCGACGATCTCGCAAATCGAGGCCGGCAAGTTGAATCCGACCGTGAGCATGCTGAAAAAAGTGCTGGACGGCATTCCACTGCGGCTGAGCGAATTCTTCAGTGATGAGCCGGAAACACCGGACCGCGTATTCTTCCGGGCCGACGAGCTGACCGAAATCGCAGACGGTGGCGTCAGCTATCTGCAGGTCGGGGCAAATTTGCACGACAAGGCGATTCAGTTCATCAAGGAGTGTTACCAGCCCGGCGCGGGCACCGGCAAACATGAGATCACCCACGAAGGTGAAGAGTGCGGTCTCGTTTTGCGCGGCCGCTTGCAGGTTAGTGTCGGCGAGCAGACGGCGATCTTACGGCCGGGCGACGCGTACTATTTCAGGAGCAGTCAGCCACACAGTTTTCTGAATCCGGGCAGTGAGGCCTGCGAGTTGATTTCGGCGTGTACGCCCCCAAGTTTCTGACATTAGGGCTGGCCAACCGTGGTGTATTAGTGGCAAAGTTAGCGCCCTCAATTTTTAATCCCGATTAGAATTCCAATGGCTCAGTTCGGTACCGTTTTTTGCGACCACATATCGGTCGCACGGTTTGAGAATGGCAGCTGGGGCGATGCGGTGATCGAGCCGCTGGCGCCGCTGCCGATGCACCCGGCGTCTCACGTCTTGCATTACGCCAGTACCTGTTTCGAGGGCTTCAAGGCCTATCGCTGGCAGGACGGCAAGGCGCGAGTGTTTCGCCTCCACGATCACGTCGCGCGCATGCAGCGCAGCGCGGCATCGATGCGTCTGCCGGTTCCGGACGCTGACATGCTCGCGGCTATGGTGATCGACCTCGTGAGCAGACAACTCGATGACATTCCCGACCCGCCAAGCGCGCTGTACCTGCGGCCGACGCTGATCGGCACGTCGCCGAACATTGGCGCCGCCGCAGCGCCGTCCAGTGACGCGATACTTTTCGTGCTCGCCTCGCCGGTAGGCGACTACTTCGCCGGCGGCGCCCGGCCGCTGAAACTGCTCGTCGACGACACGATTGAGCGTTCGACCAAGCAACTCGGCAGTACCAAAACGGGCGGCAATTACGCCGCGGCGCTTGGGCCGACGCTGGATGCGAAAGAAAAGTACGGCGCCGACCAGTTGTTGTTTTGCCCGGACGGTGACGTGCAGGAGACTGGCGCCGCCAATTTCCTGTTGTTCAGCGACGACGAGGTCATCACCAAATCTCTCGATACCTCGTTTCTGCACGGAATGACACGCGCCTCGATCCTGGCGCTCGCCGAGGACCTCGGCTACCGGGTAAACGAACGCAACTTTACGGTGACGGAACTGCTGGAGTGGGTGCAAACCTACGAGGCTGCACTATCCGGTACTGCTGCAACACTCACCTCGGTAGGAACACTCGTTTACAGGGACGAGGAAATCCTCGTTCGAGATGGCGGCGCAGGTCCCAACGTGGAGAAACTCCGCAATGCCTTGCAGGCGGTTCAGTACGGCGATGCGCCGGACACGCATGGCTGGCTGACCGAGGTTTCGTAGCAGCGCACCTGTTGGAGCGGTTCTCGAACCGCGAGTGCGATTGAGCCCGATCGCGGAATTCGGTGACTGTCACCGAATTTCCAACAGATTAGATCGCTTTCGAGAAACGATTGTCGTTGTCGGCCCGGTTGATGTAGCGGTCGAACTTCATCGCAATACTGCGTAACAGCAGGCGGCCTTTCGGCGTAATCGTGACGCCGTTTGCGTCGAGTTCGATCAGGTCGTCATCGGCCAGCGATTTCA
>DAOWGY010000120.1 GCA_030641695.1 Gammaproteobacteria bacterium | reverse complement strand
GTAGCCACGATCGACGTCGAGCGCCACGCACTCGTCGCTCCCGTTAACGGCATATTCGACAGTCGGCTGTTCGAACCCGGAGAACGTCCGGGCGCCGGACAACCCGTCGCAGTCGTGCTCGGCGGTGAACAGCCGTACGCGCGCGTTTACGTTCCGGAAAGATTGCGTGTTCACGTAGCCCCTGGCGTCGAGGCAAAAATTTTCATCGATGGTCTGAACACACCGGTCGCCGGTCGTGTTCGCTGGGTCTCGAGCGAAGCCGCGTTCACGCCCTACTTCGCGTTGACTGAACGGGACCGCGGCAGACTGACGTTTCTCGCCAAGGTGGACGTCGTCGAGCACATGGATCGCCTGCCCGATGGCGTCCCGGTGGAAGTAGAATTACTGCTCCCGGGCGGCGAACAATGAACGGTGAATTCGCCATAAAAGCCCGCGGTCTCACCAAGCGCTTTGGTGACCTGGAGGCTGTCAGTCACCTGGATCTGGACGCCCCACGCGGCCAGATTTACGGCTTTCTCGGCCCCAATGGCTCCGGGAAGTCGACGACCATTCGCATGCTGTGCGGCCTCCTGACGCCGACAGAAGGCACGGCAACCGTGCTCGACACGGAAGTGCCCGGCGACGCCCGTTTGCTGAAGCCGAAGATCGGTTACATGACGCAGAAATTCTCGCTGTTCGGTGACCTGACCGTACTGGAGAATCTGCAGTTCATCGCGGAGATTTACTCGTTTCCCAAGGCGGACCGGGTCGGACGTATCGACGAGCTGCTCGACAGGTACGACCTCATCGGGCAGCGCAAACAGCTTGCCGGCACGATGAGCGGCGGTCAGAAACAACGCCTGGCGCTCGCCTGCTCCGTTTTGCATCACCCGGAACTCCTGTTGCTCGACGAACCGACCAGCGCCGTCGACCCGCAGAGCCGCAGGGACTTCTGGGCAGCTCTCTTTCGGCTTGCGGAACGCGGCACAACGATCCTCGTATCCACGCACTACATGGACGAGGCCGAGCGCTGCCACCGCCTGGCCATTCTCGACCACGGCGTGAAAGTTGCGGACGGCACGCCCACGGAGCTGCAGGCCAGCACGGGCATGCACATCATCGAAGTCCGGGCCGATGAGCCCTACAATGCGCAGGCATTGATCGCCCGCATACCGGAAGTTGCGAGCGTGACTCAACTCGGCGTTCGGCTGCGCGTACTCATGCCCGATTCCGTGAGCGATCCAATTGCCGCAGTGAACGGGGTCTTGCAGTCCGCGGGCCTGCCGGCGAACGCAACGTTGTCATCGGCGACGCTCGAAGACGTCTTCGTCGCGGTTACGCTGGAACCGCAAAAGGCGGCGGCATGAACTCTCTGTCACGCATTCTTGCGATCCTCCGCAAGGAAGTCCGGCAGTTGCGCCGGGACCACCTGACCTTCGGCATGGTGGTCGGGCTCCCCATCATTCAGATGCTGATGTTCGGCTATGCAATCAATACGGACGTACGCAATTTGCGCACGGCGATTGCAAATCAGGCGGACTCCCACCTGTCACAGCAATTCGTGGCCGAGCTGGCGCAGACTCAGGTTGTCGATATCGTCGCCCACGTAGATACGCCGCAGGCGCTCGAAGATCTGCTGCGCGCAGGCGAAATATCCATTGGTGTGTATATTCCCCATGACTTCGATCGACGCGTCGTGGATAGCACGCGGGCGGCGATACATCTGCTCGTCGACGGCAGTGACCCGACGATTCTCGGCGTCGCGAACCAGTTGCGAGCAATGCCGATCGGGTTCGACACCAGCGGCCGCAACAAGACGGAGTCGCTGCAGGTCGAAGTCCGGCCCTACTACAACCCGGAGCGGCGCACACCCGTCAATATTGTGCCCGGCCTGATGGGCGTCATCCTGACTATGACGATGATCATGTTCACGGCCGTCGCCATCGTACGGGAACGAGAGCGAGGCAATCTCGAACTGCTGATCAACACGCCAGTCAGTTCTGCGGAGCTCATGATCGGCAAAGTCGTGCCTTACATACTCATCGGGATGTTGCAGCTCGCCCTCATCCTCGCTGTCGGACGGCTGTTGTTCGACGTGCCGGTTCGCGGCAGCATCGTCGACCTGTACCTCGCAGCGGCCGCATTTATCGCCGCCAATCTGTCACTGGGACTTTTGATTTCGACGGCCACAAAAACCCAGTTTCAGGCGATGCAGATGACCGTGTTCATACTGCTGCCCTCAATCCTGCTCTCCGGTTTCATGTTCCCGTTCGACGGCATGCCTAAATTCGCACAGTGGATCGGCGAACTGTTACCCAATACGCACTTCATCCGCCTGACCCGTGGCATCATGTTGCGCGACGCCGCTCTCGGCGACCTCTATATGGAGGTGGTTTTTCTCGTCGCATTCACGCTGGTTGCGATGACCGCGGCGGCGATGCGTTTTACCGATCGCCTGGATTAGCCGGGCTATGCAAAAAACTCGCAAAATCACGCCCGTTCTGGTCCAATCGGGGCGGCAAGCGATGCCGCAAGCGGCATCAGACGCTATTATTCAAACACGAGACACTCACACCCATATGGCCCAACAATCCCAGCAGACAGCAACCGTATTCATCGTCGATGACGATCCCGCGATTCGATTCGCGATGCAGGCCCTGATGGATTCGGTGAATCTCCGGCACGAGATTTTCGGATCCGGGGACGAGTTTCTCGACCAGGTTGCCGAGGAACGGCCGGGGTGCCTGGTGCTCGACATTCGCATGCCCGGACTCGGCGGCCTGGAACTCCAGGACGAGCTGCTCAAGCGTGGCAATGCACTCCCCATCATTTTCATCACTGGCCATGGCGACGTACCGATGGCTGTCGACGCCATGCAAAAAGGTGCTGTCGACTTCATTCAAAAACCGTTTCGGGACCAGGATCTTCTCGATCGTGTTCGCGAGGCATTGAAGACCGACATGGAACGCCGCGAAGAGCAGCAACAGCACGCGGAAGTTGCAGAACGTATTGGACGGCTTACCAATCGGGAACGCGAGGTGTTCGATCTCGTCGTTACCGGCAAGCCCAACAAGGTCATCGCTTACGAGCTGGGCGTGAGTCAACGCACAGTGGAAATCCACCGTGCACGTGTCATGGAAAAAATGCAGGCGAAGTCACTCGCGGATCTGGTCAAGATGCATATGCATCAAGACTGACGAGCGCTGCGTTTCTCTTCGAGGCGCGCACAATCGATACATTCCCTGGCATAAGGATAGGCTTCAATTCGGCCTCGCTCGATTTCCGCACCACACTCTACACACACTCCGAAGTCCCCGGCTTCCATACGCTGCAGAGCTGCCGAAATCTTCCTGATTTCCTCTCGCGCCTCATTGCCGAGCGCATCGACGACTTCGCTGTCCTCGAGTTCCTTGGCGCGTTCCTTCGAATCAGCATGGTAACCACGCCGTAGATTCGCGGTGATGCGCTCGAGGCGAACCGTAAGTTCTTCTTTCTTGTGTTCGAGTTGCGACCTGAGTTCGTCGTATGAGTCGGCCGGCATCGGCATCTCCCTCCCTGTGGTGCTGGCGTCAGCAACCTTTTCGTCTACAGTTAATCTATGTCGATAGCGGCTCGAGCCGTATTAGTAAAACCACCTATGAAAGCGTAGGTACAATCCGAGACATGCTAAGCATCACGCCTTATGGAATGCGGCCTTCAGCGGATTTACGCTTGCAGTCGAAGCTAGGGATACCAACGTTTTGGCATTAGCAGGGTGTAACAATGCAGAAATTATCGAAGATCCTGGCCGTCATCGACCCGACTGTTCGGGAGCAACCGGGAATGCATCGCGCGGCCTGGCTCGCGAAGAAGACGGGCGCGGAACTTGAACTGCTGGTTTGTTATTACAACGAATATCTGAGCGGTGATCGCCTGTTCGACTCGCCATCGCTCGAAAAAGCACGTAGCGAGGTCATCGGCAGCCATTCGAAGCATCTCGAGGAAATGGCCGAGCCGCTGCGCGCCGATGGCGTCGTCGTGACAACCTCAGCCGTCTGGGACCACCCCCTGTACGAGGGCGTCGTTCGGCGCGCGGTCGAAACGGGTGCCGACGTCGTGGTTAAAGACACGCATCATCACTCGGCGATATCGCGCGCACTGTTGACGAATACGGACTGGAACCTGATACGCACATGCCCGACACCTCTATGGCTGGTTAAACCAACCAAGCTGCCAGAAGAGCCCATATTTATTGCCGCGATCGACCCGATGAACGAGCACGACAAGCCCGCTGCGCTCGACGACGAGATTCTTCATACCAGCAAGTTCCTTGCCGCGGGTGTCGGCGGCTACGTCCACGCGTTTCACTCCTATGATCCGCGCATTGCCGTCGCAACGGCGACGGCCAACGCCTACATTCCCGTGTCCCTGCCGTTCGACGAAATCGAGCAGCAGATGCACGAGGATCATCAGAAGCGCTTCCAGGAGATAACAACATTCCATGGAATCGAAGACGACAAGGCACACCTCATCGCCGGCCTGACGCATGAGGAACTTCCCATCATTGCAAATACGCTCGAGGCGGCCGTCGTTGTCATGGGAGCCGTGTCACGCAATCGCTGGAAACGGCTGTTTATCGGCGCAACGGCTGAACGAACACTGGAACACCTGCCTTGCGATCTCCTGATCATCAAGCCGGACTGGTTCCAGACGCCGGTCGAGCAGGACACTCACGAGGCCGCTTGAAAAAAGGGGTCAGAGCCCTTTTTTTTTGATCAATAGTTCGCGGTCAACATGACCCAGAACTTCGTCGTATCGTCGTAACTAGCCGGCGCGTCCGTACTAAAGAACGCCCCCTTGAACAAAACGCCATAGCGCTTACCCAAGCTGCGCCCTACCGCAAAGTC
>DAOWGY010000270.1 GCA_030641695.1 Gammaproteobacteria bacterium | reverse complement strand
TTACAAGCGAGACGTCGCGCAGGCGCGTTGCTGCTGACCTCGGAAACGCGTATCGAAGTCGAAGACGAACGCAAGCCGGCCTGCATCGCGGAAACACTCGGCATGTATTTCTTCGATGAATAAGTAGGGTCGAACCGCACTTTTCCGTTGGAGCGGTCCTGGGACCGCGACCGGGAAAGCGCTGACAGTTACCACGTTGTCAACGTAGCTTGAATCTGGCTACCCTCAGTCGCGCTTCGAGAAGCGCTCCAACGGAAAAGTGCGGTTCGACCCTACTTTCTGATGCAAATATCCGATTTCGATTACACGCTGCCTGACGCGCTGATCGCGAAATATCCCGCGGGCGAGCGGCGCTCCAGCCGTTTGCTCGAAATGGGTGAGCCAATCGTCGATCGCGGATTTCACGAATTGCCGCTGCTGTTGCGCTCTGGCGATCTGCTCGTATTCAACGATACACGTGTCATTCCAGCGCGCCTCGTGGCCGTCAAGGAAACCGGGGGTCGTGCCGAAATACTCATCGAGCGTGTGCAGGAGGACAACCACGTCCTCGCGCAGCTACGCGCCAGCAAGTCACCGCGGCCCGGTAGTCGCCTGCACATTGCCGATCGCGCGGTTGCGACCGTAACCGGACGGCAGGGGGAGTTCTTCCTGCTCGAATTCTCGGAGCCGGTGCTGCCCCTGCTCGAGGCGGTCGGGGAGGTGCCATTGCCGCCCTACCTCGGCCGGGATGCGGAACCGGAAGACATCGAGCGATACCAGACCGTCTACGCGCAAGATCCCGGCGCCGTGGCCGCGCCAACGGCCGGCCTGCATTTCGATCAACAAATGCTCGACGACACGCTCGCCGCCGGCGTGCGCCACGCTCACGTTACCTTGCATGTCGGTGCTGGCACGTTCCAGGCGCTGCGTCGCGAGCACCTCGAAGAGAACCGGCTGCACTCGGAGCGCGTGCAGGTGAACAGGTCCTGCTGCGATGCCGTCAGCGAGACACGAGCGTCGGGTGGCCGGGTGATTGCCGTCGGCACCACGGCAGTCCGCGCGCTCGAGTGCGCGTCGCGGGATGGCGCGATTTCGCCCTTCCACGGCGAAACCGACCTCTTTATCCTGCCCGGCTACGATTTTCAGAGTGTCGACGCGATGATTACGAATTTTCATCTGCCGAGGTCCTCCCTGTTGATGCTGGTCGCGGCGTTTGCCGGACGCGAACGTATTCTTGGCGCCTACGAACACGCCGTTCGGGAGAAATACCGGTTTTTCAGCTACGGTGACGCAATGTTCGTAACGCCCGGGGGCGCGCCGTGAAATTCGACATCCGACATCACAGTGGCGCCGCGAGAAGCGGCACGCTGAGCTTTCGTCGTGGCGAGGTTCACACTCCTGCGTTCATGCCCGTGGGTACCTACGGCACGGTCAAGAGTGTCACTCCCGAAGAAGTCGCGGCAGACGGTGCCGACATCATTCTCGGCAATACTTTTCACCTGATGTTGCGGCCGGGTAGCGGAGTTATCCGCAAGCACGGTGGTTTGCACGAATTCATGAACTGGAGTAGACCGATACTCACTGACTCCGGTGGCTTTCAGGTGTTCTCGCTTGCCGGCATGCGCAAATTGTCGGAAGAGGGCGTGCGCTTTCAGTCGCCGGTTAACGGTGACGAGGTGTTTCTGACGCCGGAGCGATCGATGGACGTACAGCACGATCTGAATGCTGACGTCACGATGATTTTCGATGACTGTACAGCGTATCCGGCAACGATGAGCGAGGCGCAGGAGTCGATGGCTGTGTCGTTGCGGTGGGCCGCGCGCTGCCGGTCACGGTTCGACGAACTGCAGAACGCCGAACCGGAACGTGGTGAAGCACTGTTCGGCATCGTCCAGGGCGGCATCTACGATGAGCTTCGTGCCGAGTCGCTCGCAGGGCTCACCGGGATCGGCTTCGACGGCTATGCCATTGGCGGACTGGCAGTAGGCGAGCCCGAAGCGGAACGACTCGCCGTGCTCGACGCACTGTTGCCGGCGATGCCCGGGGACAGTCCGCGCTACCTGATGGGAGTCGGATTGCCGGTCGATATTGCGGAAGCGGTGTTGCGTGGCATCGACATGTTCGATTGCGTCATTCCCACGCGTCACGCACGCAACGGGCAGCTGTACACGTCGCGCGGCGTGGTCAAATTCCGCCATGCCCGCTACGCGGATGACACCTCGCCAGCGGACCCCGAGTGTGCGTGTTACACCTGTAGCCACTACAGCCTGGCGTACCTCAGGCACCTCGAAAAATGCGGAGAGATCCTCGGTCCGCGCCTCGCGACACTTCATAATCTTTATTATTATCAGAAACTTATGAGAGATCTACGGGCCGCGATCGAAGCCGGCTCGATCGCGACATTCGTCGCCGATTTGCGTGCCACCTACGCCTGAGCGCTAATCGCGGGCCGTTTCGCTTGGGTTCGAGAATCGCGTCCCCACGTCTCACGCTCTGTGCCATAATACCGCGCTGTTTTTCGGGGCCACTCCTTATGCCTCGCAACGAGAAGAAGCAAATCCATGGAATTCTTTATCAGTAGCGCATATGCGCAGCAAGCGGCGCCGCAGGGCAGCCTCATCGACCTGTGGCCGCTGGTCGTTATATTCATCGCATTCTATTTTCTCCTGATTCGACCCCAGCAAAAGAAGCAAAAGGCACACACTCAGCTGGTTGCCGCGCTGCAGGTCGGTGATGAGGTCCTGACCGCCGGCGGCATTCTTGGCCGCATCACCGCTGTCAGTGAGCACTACGCGGTCGTGCAGATCAGCGACAACACAGAGATCAAGGTCCAGAAGAGCAGCGTTTCCCAGGTCGTGCCGAAAGGCACATTCGACGAAGCCTGATTCACGGCCGACCTTATCGATGAATAAGTACCCGACCTGGCTCAACGTGTTTGTGCTCGTCATTTTTCTGGCGGGCATACTGCTGGCGTTGCCGAATATGTACGGCAGCGTTCCTGCACTGCAGGTAGCCGACCGTCTTGGTGAATCAATCACAGAGACACAACTCGACGACTTCGTGCGTGCGCTGACGTCGGCCGACATCGACCCGGAAGCGGCGTTTCTCAAGGACGACCGGGCTGTGCTGCGCTTTGAAACGGTCGAAGACCAGCAAGCGGCGGGTGAGCGTCTACGCAGCCGTTACGGGCGCGACCTGAATATTGCACTGACACTTGCGCCCCGGCTGCCGACCTGGGTGCGGAATCTCGGACTGAATCCCATGAGTCTCGGGCTCGATCTTCGCGGCGGTATCTACGTGTTGCTCGAAGTCGATATGGATTCGGCCATACAAAAGCGTCTGGAGTCCTATCAGCAGGACTTCGACGATCGCTTGCGCGACGCGCGATTTCGGCACCGGGTCGATCTTGCGGATCGAATCATCACCGTGCGGCTCGCAGACAGCGGGGACCTCGACGCGGCGCAAACGATCGTGCGCAGCGCGGACCCGGAGGTGCTGATCACCGACGGTACCGACGGCAAGACCTTCACCGTGCGCATGACCGAGAGCCAGGTTCGCGCGCGGCAGGATTTTGCCATCGAGCAGAACATCACGACGCTCAGGAATCGTGTCGACGAGCTGGGCGTTGCCGAGCCGCTCGTGCAACGACAGGGGGTCGACCGCATCGTGGTGCAGCTGCCCGGCGTGCAGGACCCGACCGAGCTCGACAAGATTCTGACGGCCACCGCGACCGTCGAGTTTCGGCTGGTGGACCAGTCCGGGAATCAGGCGGGATCGCGCCGCTATCCGGGTCGCGGGGAGGAATCGGCACAGATCTTGAAGCGTGAGGTCATTGCATCGGGTGACGAGATCGTCAACGCGTCGGCCGGATTCAGCAACGAGGGCCAGCCGGCGGTCAATATCACGCTGGATGCAGCTGGTGGTGAGCGCATGCTGGCTACGACGCGCGACAACCTCAATAAGCCGATGTCTACCGTCTTTATCGAGTGGAGCGAAGAAAGCATTACGCGCGGCGGCGTCACGGAGACGCACCGGGTCAAAACCGAAGAGATCATCAATACCGCCACGATTCGCGGTGTCTTCAAGAACAACTTTCAGATCACGGGTCTCAATCCGATGGAAGCGAGCGACCTCGCGAAGCTGCTGCGCGCAGGCGCGCTCGCGGCACCGGTCTACAAGGTCGACGACAGGACGATCGGCCCGACTCTCGGCAAGGAAAACATCGACCGCGGATTCAAGGCGATCCAGATCGGCTTCCTGGGGGTCATCATTTTCATGGCCGTTTATTACCGGGTGTTCGGCCTAATCGCGAACGTGGCACTGCTGTCGAATCTCGTGTTTATCGTTGCCGTATTGTCGCTGCTGGGCGCATCGCTGACCTTGCCGGGTATTGCCGGCATCGTCCTGACGGTCGGCATGGCCGTCGACGCCAACGTGCTCATATTCGAACGAATACGCGAGGAACTTGCGGCCGGGACGCCCCCGCAACAGGCAATTCATTCCGGCTACGACAAGGCGTTGTCATCGATTGCCGATGCAAACATCACGACCCTGATTGCTGCAATCGTACTGCTCGGTTTCGGGACGGGTCCGATCAAGGGTTTTGCGATCACACTGATGATCGGCATCCTGACATCGATGTTCACGGCCATTGTCGGCACGCGGTCCATCGTCAATCTCGCCTTTGGCGGTCGCAAGTTGCAGGACGTGCCGGTTTAGGAAGCGACGATGCGATTTCTCAGAAGAAAAACTCATTTTGATTTTCTGGGCCAGAAGCGCCGCCGCATTGCGATGATGATTTCAACGCTCGTGGTGGTCGTATCGTTCGTGTCTTTTGCCGTCCGCGGGCTCAATTTCGGCATCGACTTTACGGGTGGCATCCTGCTGGAGGTCGGTTACGCGGAAGCGGCAAATGTCGAGAGCATCAGGAGTGATCTTTTCGCCGCTGGTTTCGAGGACGCGCAGGTGCAGCTGTTCGGCACGGCGACCGACGTATTGGTGCGCCTGCCGCCGCAGGAAGGCCGCGATTCCACCGAGATACGCGAGCATTTGCAGCGCACGCTTACCGCGAGCGGACGGCAGGTCGACCTGCGTCGTGTCGAGTCGGTGAGCCCTCAAGTCGGCGGCGAGCTCGCAGAGCGGGGCGGGCTTGCGATGATCATGGTGCTGTTGCTGATCTTCGCGTACGTGATGTTCCGCTTCCAGTGGAAATTTGCGGCCGGCGCCGTCGCGGCGCTCGCGCACGACGTTATCGTGACCATCGGTTTTTTCTCGATTCTCGGTCTGCCATTCGATCTGACGGTTGTCGCGGCCGTACTCGCGGTCATCGGTTACTCGCTCAACGATACGGTCGTTGCGTTCGACCGGATTCGTGAGAACTTTTTCAAGTTGCGTGGCGTTGCGGCCGAGGAATCGATGAATACGTCGATCAACGAGATGCTTGCTCGCACGTTGATTACGGGTCTTACGACTTTGCTCGTGCTCGTCGCATTGCTGGTGCTGGGCGGCGAGTCGATCGCGCCGTTTTCGATTGCGCTGATCGTCGGCGTCATCGTCGGTACCTATTCGTCGATCTACACCGCGAGCGCCACTGCGTTGCTGCTGGGCGTCAATGCCCAGGACCTGATCGAACCCGTCAAGGATCCGGATCTCATCGACGACCTGCCGTAGGAGCGCTTTTCGAAGCGCGATTGTTGGAGCGGTTCTTGAACCGCGATTGGTCGCGCTTCGAAAAGCGCTCCTACAATTAACTCAGGATCGCCTTGATATCCGCGGCGCACAGTTTTGCGAGGCCCGCATAAATCTTCGGTGTGCCGGTCAGGATATGCCCTGTCTCCAGGAAATTCTCGCTGCCGTCGAGGCCGCTTACTATGCCGCCGGCCTCGCGAATGAGCAGGCTGCCCGCGGCGATGTCCCAGGGCTTGAGACCGGTTTCCCAGAAGCCATCGAAGCGGCCGGCTGCGACATAGCACAGATCCAGCGCCGCGGCACCGGGGCGGCGCACGCCAGCGGTGTTCTGCACGATCTTGCCGAGCATGCCGAGGTAGGGTACGAGTTCCGATTCCGCCTGGCGGTACGGGAACCCGGTGCCGATCAGGGCGTGTTCGAGATTGAGTTGGCCGCTCACCCGGATACGCCGTCCATCGAGCTGTGCGCCCACGCCACGGGATGCGGTGAAGAGTTCCTGGCGCATCGGGTCGTAAACCACGCCGTGTTCCATTCGCCCATTGATCTGCACTCCGATCGATACGGCAAATATCGGAAAGCGGTGCAGGTAATTGGTAGTACCGTCGAGCGGGTCGATGATCCAGACGGTGTCGGAATCGCCCGAGGCACCGGACTCCTCGGCGAGGATCGCGTGGTCGGGATAGTGTTTGTGAATCGTCCCGATAACCTCGCGTTCCGCTTCTCGATCCGCTTCACTGACGTAATCGTTGCGGCCTTTTTGCTCAATCTTGAGTTTTTCGAGCCTGACGAGATTTCTCATCAACGAATTGCCGCCGCGCCGCGCGGCCATCACTGCCACATTGAGTAGTGCGTGCATGGAACGATCCCGTCTTTTTGAAAGAACTAGAATTAGAGTGACAGTGACCATAATTGTGTGGGCGGCCAAGCCGCCGCCCACACAATTATGGTCACTGTCACTCTAATTTCAGAGCGGTAGAATACCGGACTTTGGTCCTGAGTCGCCACACATGTCGATACGCATCGTTCTCGTCGAAACCACGCACCCGGGTAACATCGGCGCCGTGGCGCGCGCCATGAAGAATATGGGCGTTACCGACCTTGCGCTCGTCAGCCCGCGCTACTTTCCGGACAAGGAAGCCACTGCGCGGGCCTCCGGTGCGGAGGACCTGCTCGAGAACGCGTCAGTCGTCGACTCGCTGCCTGAGGCCATCGCTGATTGCGTCTATGTGGCGGGCGCCAGCGCGCGATCGCGCACAATCAACTGGCCCTCCATGAATGCGCGAGAATGCGCATCGAAACTCATCGGAGAAGGGGCTCGCGGTTCGGTGGCGGTCGTTTTCGGCCCGGAGAATTCCGGTCTGTCGAACTCCGATCTGGATCATTGCGATACCTTGCTGACCATTCCCGCGAACCCTGATTTCAGTTCGCTGAATCTCGCCATGGCCGTTCAGGTAGTGGCGTACGAACTGCTTGCGGTGCAATCCGAGGCGCAAGTCGATTACGAAGCCGATGCGCCGCTGGCCACCAGCGGCGAGCTCGAGCTCTTCTACGAGCACCTCGAGCAGGTGTTGACCGACGTAAATTTCCTCGATCCGGACAATCCACGTCACCTGATGCGGCGTCTGCGTCGCCTGTTCATCCGTGCACGGCCCGACCAGAATGAAGTGAATATACTGCGCGGAATCCTGACCGCTGTCGCTCGCGACGGGCATCCGAGATCATGAGCACAAGCACGAACATGGTGTATCTCGATTATGCGGCGTCGACGCCTGTCGATCCTCGTGTTATCGAGACCATGACAGGGCTCCTGTCGCGTGATGGCGATTTTGCGAATCCGTCCTCCAACCACTTGGCCGGGCGCCGCAGTCGTGAGCATATCGATCTGTCCGGCAGCCCACTCGCGGGGTCGGGTAGCTTAACATGCCTTCTTCTGGTCTGTACCTCGGGCGTGACCGTGTCCGATAAC
>DAOWGY010000281.1 GCA_030641695.1 Gammaproteobacteria bacterium | reverse complement strand
TGTTCACCGAGCTTCGAGACGAGGAGACCGAGCACGTCGAGATGCTGCGAGAGGAGATGGCTAAGTTACCCCCGAGCGCTAGCGTCGAGGTCGAGTTCGACCTCGACGAGGCCCCCTATCTTTAGGGCGTGGTTCGCGATCTATTGGGCCTGCCCAACGGCCGATGAATCCGGCGCGGAGCAGACATGATCGTTTCGGGCCAGAGCGGCATTTCAGTGCGGTCGTGTCCGCTTCGGGTGAAAGCAGACATTGGCGGTCGCGCAGATCCCCGAAATTCTCACCATCCGCTTCAAGTTAGTCCGGCATGCCTGTGATCCACGTGACGGTACCGCTATCCCATCGGGTCGCTTGATGCGCATCGACAAAATGAATTATGAACAGATAATCGCCGTACTAATGTCTGATCGGTACGCGCGCGAGGCCGCGGTGTTCGGTCCGGTCGCGGGCCGTGTACGGCAGAACTTCGATGATCTCGCCGGCCGCATGCCGTTGTTTGAGGTGTGACCAGTATTCCGGCGTCAGCAGGTCGCCGTGGTGGTCGAGAAACGCTTGTTTTGCGTGCGACTTGAATCCCAGGAAATCGATGAATTGCTCAGGGAAGATGTCGTTCGGCCCGACATAAAACCAGGCGCCTGCACGCATTTCATCCACATCGTCCTGCGGCTCGGGCATGCGTCGGAAGTTGCAGTCGGTGATCAGGCAGAGCTCGTCATAGTCGTAAAAAATGACGCGTCCGTGACGCGAAACGCCGAAGTTCTTGATCAGCAGGTCGCCGGCGAAGATGTTGCTCGATGCGAGGTCGCGTATTGCCTGACCGTATTCGATCGCTGCAGCCACCGACTGCTCGTCGTCCGCGGACTTCAGGTACAGATTCAGCGGCACGAGGCGACGTTCGATGTAGGCCTGTTCGACGACCAGGTCATCGCCATCGACGCGGCAAGCGATGGCGCATTCCTCCAATAGATCATGGAGAAGATCGGCGTCGAAGCGATTGCACGGAAAACGCAGCCGCCGGAATTCCTGCGCGTCGACAAGCCTCCCTGCGCGATCCCGCATGAACACCAGGTCGTACTTTTTCATGACGTCGTCGCGACTGCATGTCTTCGGATAGTCGAAGCGGTCGCGTATGACCTTGAACACGACGTCGTAGGAGGGCAGCGTGAAAACCTCCATGACCATGCCCTTTGCGCCACGCGCGCGCACAAATTCGTCACTGGATTCCCCGAGGTGATGAAAGAGCAAGCGGTAACGTTCGGTCTTGCCCTGCTTGGCACGGCCGAGCACTGTGTAAATTTCGTCCATCGGTTTGCGAGGCATCAGACGCTGCAGGAAACCGACGGTTGCGCCGACATGCTCGAGATCGGCATGGAAATAGGAGCGCGTATAACCGAATAGCATGCTGACGTCGTTTTCAGACTGAATGACCGCGTCTGCGACAATGCCTTCGTCGCTATTCCGCAATGCGATGACAATCGGCGATACCCAGTCTTCGCCACCGACTCGACCGACAATGAAAGCCCGGGTCGAACGGTAGAAGACCGGCGTCAAGAACTCGATCACGTCTATGTCGCGGTGGTCCCCTCGCGCCTTCGAGAATGCGTCGATCTCGGCGGCAATGAAGCGGATCGTTTGTTCCCGGTTCCGATACGGCACGCTAAAGCTGAAGTCCGTCAGCACCTGGTCGAGGAGCAGCCGTAACGCACCGCGGTTGTAGTAGGTGTGGACATCGTTGTCCTCCAGCAACTGTTCTGCGGCGATGACGTCGGATGCCAGGAATTCGACATCCGCGTCAACGCCGACCGTATTGAACAAACGACGCGTGATCGAGCTGAAGAACGTCTTGAAAAAGGCGCTGTCCGCGTATTCCTCGATGCGCTCCGCGTAGCCACTCTTGACGCGGGCCCAGAACGGCCTGCCGTCCCCGGTGAGGTCGACGCCTGCCTGAATGGTTGTGATCGCGCGCGACACAGCGAGCTCGTAGAGCTCGATTCGCTGCACGGCATTTCCCCGGTTCTGCTGCCAGTCACGCCGCTCGAAGCACTGTGCCGCCCGCCGTGTTACTTCGCGAAAATCGTCGTTGTAGCGCAGAAATGCTGCGACGAGGTGGTGAGCGACTGCGGACGCCTCGTCGAACGATTGCGACGGGTTTTGCATCGACCGCCTGCTACATGTTTGCGATCATTGCATCGCCGAATTCTGAGCATTTGACCTTGATCGCACCCTCCATCAGGCGAGCAAAATCGTACGTGACGGTCTTCTTGCCTATCGTCGCGTCCATACTGCTGACAAGAGCGTCGGCGGCTTCGGTCCAGCCCATGTAACGCAGCATCATCTCGCCCGAAAGAATCAGGGAACCGGGATTGACGACGTCGAGATTTGCATACTTCGGCGCGGTTCCGTGCGTGGCTTCAAACACGGCGTGGCCGGTTTCATAGTTGATGTTGCCGCCCGGGGCGATACCGATACCGCCTACCTGCGCGGCCAGCGCGTCTGACAGGTAGTCGCCATTGAGGTTCATCGTCGCTATGACGTCAAACTCTTTCGGGCGCGTCAGTACCTGCTGCAGCGTAATGTCAGCAATTGCATCCTTGACCAGGACCTTGCCGGCCTCGAGAGCGGCGTCCTGTTCGGCGTTCGCCGCATCCGTGCCTTTGTCCGCCTTGGTGCGCTCCCACTGATCCCAGGTGTAGGTCTGATCGGCGAACTCGCTCTCGGCCAGCGCGTAGCCCCAATTGCGGAAAGCGCCTTCCGTGAATTTCATGATGTTGCCTTTGTGCACGAACGTCAGGCTCTTGCGACCGTTGGCGATTGCGTACTCGAGTGCCGCCCTTACCAGGCGTTCCGTGCCTTCCTGCGATACCGGCTTGAGGCCGATGCCGGAGCTCTCGGGGAATCGGATCTTGCTGTACTCAGCCGGGAAATTCTCCTTGAAGAGGTCGAGGAACTTCGCCATCGCGTCCGAGCCGCGCTCGAATTCGATGCCCGCATAAATATCTTCGGTGTTCTCGCGAAATATGACCATGTCGACCTTGCTGGGGTCCCGTACGGGCGACGGCACGCCGCTGAACCAGCGTACCGGACGCAGGCAGACATACAGGTCCAGCAGTTGCCGCAGCGCAACGTTGAGGGAGCGAATGCCACCGCCGATCGGCGTGGTCAATGGCCCTTTGATCGATACGAGATATTCGCGGCATGCGCCCACGGTTTCGTCGGGGAGCCAGCTATCGAACATATCGAAGGACTTCTGGCCGGCGTAGATTTCCATCCAGTGAATCTTTCGCTCACCGCCGTAGGCCTTGTCGACCGCGGCATCCAGGACACGCACCGTCGAGCGCCAGATATCGGGACCCGTACCGTCGCCTTCGATGAATGGCACGATCGGATTGTCAGGTATCTGCAGCTTGCCGTTGTCGATAGTGATCTTGGCACCACCCTCGGGCGGTGTCGGTGTTGCATCAGCCATTATGTGCTCCGCTTGATGTGTTCTTCTGAGCCGCCGGGGGCGGCGGGGCGCATATTATGAGGGATTTGTCCGCGAGTCCCAAGGGATCGGCGAGTATTATTATCGCGCTCCGACCAATCAGAGCGACTACCAAGAGTTTCGATAAATGAATCAATCAGTGACACAGTGGCAGCAAACACTTATGGCCATTTTACTGGTCTTCTCCGCAGCGCTAGCTGCGGCCGAAGCGAGGCCGGACCCGGATGCTACGACAATCGAGCGGCCACGCGTAGGGCTGGTGCTCGGCGGCGGAGGCGCCCGAGGTGCAGCACATATTGGCGTCTTGCGAGAACTCGAGCGATTGCGTATCCCCATCGACGCCATTGCCGGCACGAGCATGGGTGCGATCGTTGGTGGCCTCTATGCCTCGGGCATGAGTCCGGCTGAACTGGAGCAGGTGCTCGGAACCACGGACTGGGTCGATGGCCTGACCGACGAACCCGAACGTAGCGATCTTCGCTTCCGGCGTAAGCAGGACGAGCAGCAGTTCCCGGTCAATCTCGATGTCGGACTGCAGGGCGGCGCACTCAAGCTGCCTCTCGGCGTCGTTCAGGGCCAGAAGCTCGACCTGATATTGCGCGAGCTGACATTGGCCGTGTCCCACATAAAGGACTTCGATCAGTTGCCGATCCCATTTCGCGCCATCGCATCGGATCTTGAAACCGGCAACGCGCACGTGATGGGTCGGGGCGATCTGGCACTTGCAATACGTGCCAGCATGTCGGTCCCGGGCGTCCTGGCACCTGTGCAACTCGACAATCGCCTGCTGGTTGATGGCGGGCTTGTCGGCAACCTGCCTGTCGACGTCATCCGGACGATGGACGTTGACGTCATTATCGCGGTCGATGTCGAGTTCCCGCTCTACTCGATGGAGGAACTGCAGTCGGCGATCTCGATTTCGGAACAGATGCTGACCATCCTGATTAACAAGGAGACTGTGCGCCAAATCGAAACACTGGGCGAAGACGATGTGCTGATCCGGCCGCAGCTGGGGACCTACGGTTCCGCGAACTTTGCCGAGATTCTGCTAGCGATCGAGCCTGGAGTCGCCGCGACCCGGGCTGTGGAACAGCGCCTGGCGCCGCTCGCCGTCGACGAGAGTTCGTATGCAGCGTGGCTCAACGAGCGTGCGGCGCGGGAGCGCATCGACGGTGCCCTCGCGTTCGTGCGTGTCGAGCATGACAGCGGACTTGCGACAGACGTTATCGAGTCTCGCCTGATTGTTGCTGCGGGCGATCCGATCGATGTGGCGCGCCTGTCCGCCGACGCGAGCCGGCTGCAC
>DAOWGY010000364.1 GCA_030641695.1 Gammaproteobacteria bacterium | reverse complement strand
CGCGACAGGGAATGAAAAGCAGACGGCAAAGCGCTCGCGCGTCGGCGCTTCCAATTCCTACAGCACGAATATCGACGAGTTCCGCGTGACGGCTGTGGGTGAAGTGCCGGATGCAACCGTTGAACGGATCGCCAGTTCGATGCGGTTGCACCAGTAGCACTCGCACCAGTGGCACCCGCACCAGTAGTTCCTCAAAGCAGCGCCTTTCCACAGAACCTCATAGTCACACCGCCATGAACAACCCGAAGGGTAAAATCGTCGCGCTGGTCCGCGAGGACAGCGGCATCCGGGCCGTGGTTGATGTTGATCCACAGGTCGTGTGCCCGCGCTGTGCCGCGGGCCGTGGTTGCGGCGCCGGCCTGTTCACCGGAGAGCAACAGACGCGCAGTGTGGAGGCGTGGGTAACACCGGGTCTTGATATTGACGAAGGCGACGTCGTACGCATCGAACTCGCTCCCCGAAACGTATTGCGCGCGGCGCTGATCGTCTACGGATTGCCTTTGTCGGGAGCGGCGATCGCAGCCGGACTCGCGTACCTGTTCGGGCTTGGTGATGCGGGTGCTGCCGCGTTGGCGATCGCGGGACTGATCGCCGGTATTGTCACTGCACGCCAGCAGCTTGCCAGGCAGGCCTGTCTTGCTCAGTTTACGCCCACCGTTACCGAGCGTGTGGCTACCGACGTGTCGCTGGCCTGAATGTCGCGCCTGTACGTATACAGCCGACGGGGTTGTCATCTCTGTGAGCTACTCGTTGACGAGCTCGTATCCCTGGTGCAGGGCCGGCTCGATGTCGAAATGCGTGATATCGACACCCGCGAGGACTGGCGACGCGAATTCGACGTGCGGATTCCCGTCGTGGAATTCGAGGGCCGCGTGATCTGCCAATACACGCTCGATCGCGCGGCGATCGACGCCATTGTGGCGGCACACGGGGCTGCCCGGGAACCTCAATAATCCGGGATGGCAGTTGGGAAATCGGTATACTTCGCCGGTTTACGCGGCAGGCCCGATTCCGATAACTCATGGACCGAATTCGAAATTTCTCGATCATTGCGCACATCGACCATGGCAAGTCGACGCTCGCTGATCGTTTCATACAGCATTGCGGCGGGCTGTCCGATCGAGAGATGGGCGACCAGGTGCTCGATTCGATGGACCTGGAGCGTGAGCGTGGAATTACGATCAAGGCGCAGAGCGTGTCGTTGGTTTATCACGCTCAGAACGGCGAGGACTATCAACTCAATTTCATCGACACACCCGGGCACGTCGATTTTTCCTACGAGGTATCGCGTTCGCTTGCCGCGTGCGAGGGTGCATTGCTGGTCGTCGATGCGGCGCAGGGTGTCGAGGCACAAAGCGTCGCCAATTGCACGATCGCTATCGATCAGGGGCTCGAGGTATTGTCCGTGTTGAACAAGATCGATTTGCCAGCCGCCGAGCCGGAACGGGTGCTGGCCGAGATTGAAGACATCATCGGCATCGACGCGCAGGATTCTGTATGCACAAGTGCAAAAACCGGGGAAGGCGTCAGCGAACTTCTGGAGGCCATCGTCAGCAAGATTCCGGCCCCCGAGGGTGATCCGGACGGCCCATTGCAGGCGTTGATCATCGATTCCTGGTTCGACAACTACGTGGGAGTCGTCTCCCTGGTGCGTGTCGTGAACGGCAGTCTGCCGAAAGGCGGTAAGTTCACAGTCATGTCGACCGGGGCCTCCTACAATGCGGATCGCATCGGCAGCTTTACGCCGAAGATGCAGGATCGGGACGAGTTACGTAGCGGCGAGGTTGGCTTCGTCATTGCTGCCATCAAGGATATTTTCGGCGCACCGGTTGGTGACACGCTGACTATGACCAAGAATCCTTGTGAGGTACCGCTGCCGGGTTTCAAGCAGGTACAGCCACGCGTTTTTGCAGGCATGTTTCCGATTCAATCGGAAGACTACGAGAGTTTTCGTGAGGCGCTGCAGAAGTTGCGCCTCAATGATGCAGCACTGCACTTCGAGCCGGAGACGTCGGCCGCGCTCGGCTTCGGCTTTCGCTGTGGTTTCCTCGGCATGTTGCACATGGAGATTGTCCAGGAGCGTCTCGAACGCGAGTACGACCTGGAGTTGATCACGACCGCGCCGACTGTTGTGTTCGAGGTGGTCGATAACGCGGGCAACGTCTTGCTTGTCGACAATCCATCGAAGCTGCCACCATTGAACGAAATCAAAGAGCTCCGTGAGCCAATAATTACGGCAAACATACTCGTGCCGGACAGGCACGTGGGCTCGGTGATAAAGCTATGTGTGGAAAGGCGCGGGGTGCAGAAGCACATTCGCTACCTGGGTAGCCAGGTGTCGATCGAATACGAGATTCCGCTTGCGGAAGTAGTACTCGATTTCTTCGACCGACTAAAATCCGTGAGCAGGGGGTTCGCGTCCTTCGATTATCATTTCGAACGCTTCGAGCCCGCGCAGCTCGTGCGTCTCGATGTAATGATCAACAGGGAGCGTGTGGATGCCCTGTCGATTATTGTGCACCGGGAGAAATCAAAGGTACGCGGTCGCGAATTGGTGGAAAAAATGAGGGAACTCATTCCGCGGCAAATGTTCGATGTAGCTATACAGGCAGCAATCGGCAGCCAGGTTATCGCGCGCAGCACCGTGAAAGCCCTGCGCAAGAATGTCACCGCGAAGTGCTACGGTGGTGATGTCACGAGAAAGCGCAAGTTGCTGGAAAAGCAAAAGGCCGGTAAAAGACGTATGAAACAAGTCGGTTCGGTCGAAATTCCGCAGGAAGCGTTTCTTGCCGTTCTGAAAGTAGACAAGTAAGCCGAGGTTCCATTGAGCATAAATCTTGCACTGATTCTGACAATCCTTACGGCGTTCACGGGCATCGTCTTCTTGCTCGACGTGTTCCTGTGGCATGATTCGAAGCGCAGCACCGAAAGCCCGACCAGCAGTCGCGGCACGCTGGTTGAATACTCGCGATCGTTTTTCCCTGTGTTGCTGATCGTGCTCGTAATCCGGTCGTTCGTATTCGAACCCTTCAGAATCCCGTCGGGTTCGATGATGCCGACCTTGTTGCAGGGCGACTTCATTTTCGTCAAAAAGTTTTCCTACGGACTTCGATTGCCGGTGACGGAGACGAAAATTCTCGAAACCGGGTCGCCGGAGCGCGGCGATGTCGTTGTGTTTCGCCTGCCGCAGGATCCGAGCGTGAATTACATCAAGCGTGTCGTCGGACTACCCGGCGACACTGTTGCGTACGAACGTCACCGACTGACGATTAACGGTGAACTGGTGCAGCTCGAGAGGAGTGTGGGCGCAAGCCCTGCCGAGCCGGTCTACGTTGAACACCTCGACGAACGGGATCACGAAATACTGATCACAAATGCCTATTCGGTGAGAGACGACGTGTACGACGTTCCGGAAGGACATTATTTCGTCATGAGCGACAATCGCGATAACAGCAAGGACAGCCGCTTTATCGAGGCGATCCCAGAGTCCCACCTGGTTGGCGAAGCGGTGCGTGTCTGGATGCACATGGACGGCCTGAACTGGCCGCGCTGGGACCGGATCGGCACCAAGATCCAATAATGTGGTGCCAGTCACTGATTTGGCCGCTAAAATCGGGCTAGTCTTATGTTATGCCCGCCAGAGCATTGCCGCGGGCAATCGACTGTAGAGATTCGCGGAGTATGGCTTATGTGCGCTAGTTCACACAATCAGGGCAGAAAAGGCTTCCGACCGGCTGCCGGTCGTGTTGCGCTGAGACGTGAGCACGGCATGACGACCGTCGGCCTTATCATTCTCGTCTCGTTCATGGGCCTGTTTGCGTTTGCGGCGCTTCGCTTGACACCCGTGTATCTCAACTACATGAAAATAACCGGCGTCATCAATGGCGTGTTCGAGGAATTCGATGGTCGAAACCCGACGCGCGGCGCAATACGCACCTCGATTATGCGGCGCTTCGACGTCGACAGCGTGGGGCAGATATCAGCCCGCGATGTTAAGGTGACCGCCGTTGACGGTGGTTTCGAGGTTCGTGCGCAGTACGACCACGTGTCGCCGTTCATTTCCAATGTTTCCTTTTCCGTACACTTCGATAAAAAGGTGCTTGTGCGCCGGTAAAATAGAAGGTACGACACGTCGCGCCAAGCGAAGCGCGACAACACAGAGCGATCATTTTGGACAAGGCCGAAAGCTGGCTAAGCAAAACGCTGAGCTATCGTTTCAACGACGCCAGTCTGTTCGAACAGGCGCTGACGCACCGCAGCGCTCCCGGCAATAGTAACGAACGACTCGAATTTCTCGGCGACGCCGTACTGGACGTTGTCGTATCCGAAGCCCTTTACGATGCCAGACCCGATGCAGCGGAAGGAGACCTGAGTCGTCTTCGGGCGTCGCTGGTCAGAGACTCATCGCTGGCCGAATTGGCGGCTGCACTGGGTATTGGCGAGCACCTGATCCTCGGCAGCGGTGAGCGCAAGAGTGGTGGACACCGTCGCGAGTCCATCCTTGCGGATGCATTGGAGGCGCTGTTCGGTGCAGTCTATCTCGACAGCGGCTTCGAAATGGCGGCGGAGTTCATTCGCCGAAGTTTCGGTGACAGGATGCAGGATTTTCCTCACGTTGACGAGCTGCGTGATCCAAAAACACGGCTGCAGGAGTGGTTGCAGGCCCGCGGCTTGGGGCTCCCCGGATACGAGCTCGTCAATGTCACGGGCAAGGCGCATCGGCAGCGATTCGAGGTGCAATGCAGCGTGGACGGCCGCGACCCGACGCTCGGGGAAGGTAGCTCACGACGTAACGCCGAGCAGCAATCGGCGGAACACATGCTCGGGTTCTTGACGGCGATCGACGGCGATGGTTGACGAGTCCTTCCGCTGTGGCTTCGTTGCCGTCGTTGGCCGGCCCAATGTCGGCAAGTCGACGTTGATCAATGCGATCATGGGCAAGAAGGTGAGTATCGTCACCGCCAAGCCGCAGACGACCCGTCATCGAATTCTCGCCGTGCATACATCTGAAGATTTTCAGATTATTTTTGTCGATACGCCGGGCCTGCATCGTAACGCGGGCAAGGCGATGAACCGCCTGATGAATCGAACCGCCGCAAGTGCGCTCGCCGACGCGGATCTCGTGCTTTTCGTGATCGAAGCCCTGCGCTGGACGGAAGAAGACGACGATGTACTGACGCGAATTAAGTCCAGTGACGCGCCGTGTATTGCGCTTCTCAACAAGACAGACACGATTCATCCGAAAGACAGGCTGCTGAAGAGCATGGATGCGATGTCGCAGCGACATGCGTTCGTGGAGATCATTCCGATCTCGGCTCGTAAACGCGACAATCTGGCCTTACTGCTGAGCCATATTCCGGAACGTTTGCCTGAATCACCGCCGCTGTTTCCGGCGGAGATGGAGACCGATCGCAGCCCGGAGTTTCATGCCGCAGAAGTGGTCCGTGAAAAGCTTACGGTGCAAATGCGCCAGGAGCTGCCATACGGTCTGACTGTGCAGATCGAGGATTACTCCGAGGAGAACCGTGGTATCACGATCCATGCCGTTATCTGGGTGGAGCGCAATAGCCAGAAGGGCATCGTCGTCGGCAAGGGCGGAAGCATGCTCAAGAAAATCGGTCAGGAAGCGAGGCTGGAACTTTCGAGGCGGCTTGATAAGCCCGTGCATCTGGAGTTATGGGTCAAGGTGAAAGACAACTGGGCGGACAGCGAGAAAGATCTGCTGAGTCTCGGCTACGAGATTCCCTGAAGAAATGTCAGCGTCGCGTCGAGTTCAGCAACAACCCGCCTATATTCTGCATTATCGGCCGTTTCGCGACACCAGCCAGCTGCTGGACGTCATTAGTCGCGATCATGGCAAGCTTGCGCTGGTTGCACGTGGCAGCCGCTCCGCGAAATCGCGGCTACGAGGCATACTCAGGCCGTTTCAGGCGCTGCGACTGTCCTGGTTCATCCGCTCTGACCTCGGCACGCTGACGGGCG
>DAOWGY010000287.1 GCA_030641695.1 Gammaproteobacteria bacterium | reverse complement strand
GTGCGAACGAGGAAAAGGTCTATCTGATTGGCGACCCGATTACCTCGGGCGCGAAACTGCATGCTGTACTGACCGATCACGTCGTGCTGAACGAAAACGGGAATCTGACCAAGCTCAGCCTGCCTGTGGAGTTCGCACAGGCAGCGGCCGCGCCGGTTCGCCGCAATACGACGCGACGCCGCACGCCGGCGAACACACAGAGTATCCAGTCGGTCGTGTCTCAGAACGTGGCCAGGCTCGCCGATGTCATACGGCCGACGCCCTATTTTGTCAACGGACAACAGCAGGGCTACCGCGTCTATCCCGGCCGTGATCGGCGGCAGTTTGCCGCACTGGGTCTGCGACCGGGTGACCTTATCAAGGACATCGACGGACAATCGCTGACCGATCCGACACAAGCCATGCAGATATTTCAATCGCTCGGAACTGCGGACCAGGTCTCGGTTACCGTCGAACGTAATGGCCAACCCGAGGTCATTGTACTGAAGACCGATCAACTCAAATTTGGGGAAGACAAAACCCAATGAACCACCAATTGAACCGCTTACTGCGCAAGTGGCACGTCGCAGGCTTCTTGTGGGCCGCCATCCCGGCCATCGTTTTGGCCCAGCAGGTGACGATTACGCCGAATTACAAGGAGGCGGACATCCGCCAGATCGTCGAGGCGGTAGGCGCAGTGACGAACAAGAATTTCATTATCGACCCGCGGGTCAATGCAAAAGTCACGATGTTGTCGACCACACCAATGACGCCGGAGGCATTTTACGAAGCGTTCCTTGCGATTCTCGAGGTGCATCAGCTCGCCGCGATGCAGAGTGGCGACATCATCAAGATCATTCCAAATGCGACAGCCCGGCAATATGCCGGCCCCCTCGGCACCAGCAATGCCGCTGGCGCCGACGACATTGTGACGCAGGTCATTCAGGTGCAAAACGTCGGCGCAGCCCAGCTCGTGCCGATTCTGCGGCCCCTGATACCGCAATTCGGACACCTGGCGGCGCACCCCGGCTCGAATATGCTGATCATTTCTGACCGCGCCGCGAACGTAACGCGATTGATCAGCATCATTCGCCGCATTGACTTGTCGAGCGACGACGACATCGAGGTGGTGCCGTTGCAGCATGCGTCTTCCGCCGAGATCGTGCGTGTGCTCACGGCGTTGACCCAGCAGCCGCGATCCGACGGCGCACCCGTATCAACCAGTCTGGTCGCCGATGCCCGCACCAACAGTGTGCTGATTGGCGGCGACAAGTCTGACCGTCTGCGCCTGCGGGCATTGATCGCGCACCTGGATACGCCGCTCGAGGACGGCGGGGACACGCAGGTCCGGTACCTGCGCTACGCGGACGCCGAAGAACTCGCTACCAAATTGCAGCAGCATTTTCAGAACCAGGCTACCGCTGCCGGAGCCGCACCGACCGCCGCCAGCGCGACACAGACCAACCAGGTCAGTGTTTGGGCAGATACGCAAACCAACGCCCTCGTCGTCAACGCACCGCCAAAAATGATGCGATCGCTGATGCTGATCGTGGACAAGCTCGATATTCGCCGTGCCCAGGTGCTCGTGGAGGCCATCATCGTCGAAGTAATCGCGGACAAGACGGCTGAGCTCGGTATCACCTGGGCCGTCGGGGACTCGGGCTCGACGTCGCCGGTCGGCGTGACAAACTTTCCGGACTTCGGTGCCGGCGTGGTGGGGCTGGCGGGTGTAGCGGGTGGCGGTGGCGATATTCCCGTAGATCCGACATCCCTGATAGGCGAAGGCATCACGCTGGGTATCGGCCGAATAAGCGACAGTGGCGTCAGTTTTGCTGCGATTCTCCGCGCCCTCGAGGGTAACGCCGATACCAATATCATTTCAACGCCGTCGCTCGTCACGACGGACAACGAAGAGGCAACCCTGAACGTCGGCCAGGAAGTGCCGTTCGTAACAGGCTCATTCACGAACACCGGCGGCAATATCGGGGCCGTCAACCCGTTCCAGACCATTCAACGCGAGAGCATTGGCGTCAAGCTCACGATCACGCCGCAAATCAACGAAGGTGACTCGATGCTGCTCGAAATTTCTCAGGAGATTTCGAATATCGCACAGTCCGCCGAGGGCGCCGCCGACCTGATCACCAACCAGCGCATCGTCGAGACCACGGTCATTGTCGATGATGGACAGATCCTCGTTCTTGGCGGCCTGCTTGAAGACGTGTTGCGCGAGAGTGAGCAACGCGTCCCCGTGCTCGGAGCGATTCCCGTTATCGGCGCCCTGTTCCGCGCGCGAAAGACGGCAATGGTCAAAACCAACCTGATGATATTCATCCGTCCGACGATCTTGCGTCATGCATCGCAAGTATCGACGGTGACCAATGCCAAGTACACCGTAATCAAGGACATCCTCGATCAGACCAACGAGAGCGGCATCAACCTGATGCCCGACGCGGAAGGATTTGCGTTGCCGCCGTTCGAGGAAGCAAACCAGACCACGACACCGACGACTCTCGAGGAAGCTGGAGTCACCGACCCAACTACTGAGCCCTGACCGCAATGGAAACCGAGTCGGAAATCGTATTGGAGACCGTGACGGATGATGTGGAGGCGACGGCCGAGCATCGCGCGTTGCCGTTTTCGTTTGCCAAGCGACACGGCGTGCTGATACGTGAAATTTCAGATGGCATGGCAG
>DAOWGY010000012.1 GCA_030641695.1 Gammaproteobacteria bacterium | reverse complement strand
GCTCGTCGCTTTGTTCATGGCCGAAGTGGACCTGAGCGCCCTCGCGTGGGTCAGTGCCGCCCTGGCGCTCGGTATCGGCTTCGGCATGCAGGAGATCGCCAGCAACTTCGTGTCGGGCCTGATTCTGCTTTTCGAGCGACCGATTCGCGCCGGCGACTTTGTGACAGTCGGAGACATCCAGGGATTCGTGCGCAGCATTCGTTTACGCGCAACCGAGGTCGAGACCCTCGACAACCAGAACGTTCTGGTACCGAATTCAGAACTGATCTCGGGACGCGTCACGAATTGGGTTCTACGCGACACCTATGGCCGGCTGATCCTGAACATCGGTGTCGCCTACGGATCCGATGTTGAAAAGGTCCGCGACATTCTGGAGAGCGCGGCTCGCGAACATCCCGAGGTCATTACCGATGGTAGCGCGCCGGCACCACGGGCGCTGTTTATGGACTTCGGCGGCAGTTCGCTGGATTTCGAACTGCGCGTCCGTGTCAAACACATCGAACGCCGTTTTTCGATCAAGAGCGATCTTAATTTCACCGTGGATAAGGCCTTCCGCGAAGCTGGCGTCACTATTCCGTTCCCGCAACGCGATCTGCATATCATTACTCCGCCACCGGCATCTACTGAGGATGAGGAGGCCTTGCCTCTGGACACTACACCGCCGGGACCGGTTCAGGGGCCGGGCACACGCAGTCACCGCGAGGAGATGGAAAGCAGCTGTGATGCCGAGGAAGTCTGGACCGCGATAACCGACATCGACATCATGAAGCAATGGCTCGCGCGCGACGGAAGCTTTTCACCGCATGTCGGCGGCTCATTCAATCTCGCGCTTAGAGACGGCTACGATGTCGCCGGCAGGCTCGACGTGTTCATACCACCCCGCCGTCTGCGCGCAGTCGTTGTCCCGCTTGGCGACGAAGCCCCATTGCCAACCGGACCAATCACGATCGAAATGGTCGTGCGCGCTATTGACGACTGCACGCATCTGACGGTCACGGTGTCGGGCATTCCGGACAGCGAGGATTGGGAGGAGTACTACCGGCTGTCGGTGGACCGCTGGCAGGCCGCTTTGCTGGAACTGCACAAGAGCGTGCTGCACAAATAGCGAGCTAATCTGCCGCTATGACGTCCATCCCACCCATATAAGGCAGTAATACCTCGGGCACACGAATGCTGCCATCCGCCTGCTGGTAGTTCTCCATGACTGCGATCAATGCGCGGCCGGCAGCGACGCCGGAGCCATTCAATGTGTGAATAAGTTCGGGCTTGCCGGTGTCCGGATTGCGGACCCGCGCTTTCATGCGGCGCGCCTGGAAGTCGGTGCAATTGCTGCACGACGAGATCTCCCGGTACTTCTGTTGCCCGGGCAGCCAGACCTCGATGTCGTAGGTCTTCGTCGCGGCGAACCCGATGTCACCGGCACACAGCGAGACCACCCGGTACGGTAACTCGAGACGTTGCAGAACGACCTCCGCGTGTCCGGTGAGTTCCTCCAGTGCCGCTTCCGACTGCCCTGCCATCACGAGTTGCACCAGTTCGACTTTTTCGAACTGGTGTTGCCGAATCATGCCGCGCGTATCCTGCCCGTAGCTGCCCGCCTCGGAACGAAAGCATGGCGTCAGGGCCGCCAAACGCATCGGCAGAGTGTCAGCCTCCAGGATCTGTTCGCGCGCCAGGTTCTTCAGCGATACCTCGGCCGTGGGAATCAGGTAAAAAGGCGTCTCGCCGGTCGTCTTGAACAGGTCTTCTTCGAACTTGGGTAGCTGGCTGGTGCCGACCAGCGCGTGAGCCTGAACGAGATAAGGCACATATGATTCGAGATAACCGTGCTCCTGCGTGTGGGTATCCAGCATGAACTGGGCCAATGCGCGTTGCAGCCGGGCCAGACCGCCCTGCATTACCGCGAATCGCGAGCCTGACATGCGGCTCGCCGCATCGAAGTCGAGCATGCCGAGATTTCCGCCGAGTTCGATGTGGTCACGCGGCTCGAATTCAAATTTCCCGGCCTCGCCCCAGCGACGTACTTCGGCGTTCGCCGACTCGTCGTCGCCATCCGGCACGTCATCCATGAGCAGATTGGGGAGCCCGAGCTCGATGCCCTGGAGTTCTGCCTGCACAGCCTTGAGAAACTCCTCTGCGGCTGCCAGTTTTTGACCCAGGTCTTTTACGGCCGCGAGCAATGGCTCGATGTCCTCGCCCTGCGCTTTCGCTTTGCCAACGTTCTTCGAACTCGTATTGCGCTCGTTGCGCAGAGCCTCTGTTTCGACCTGCAGCGCCTTACGACGCTCCTCGAGCTGAAGGTAACCATCAGCATCGAATTCGCCGCCCGCTCCGCGCCGCGCCAGGTTTTTCGCGACATCCTGTGTCGCCTGCCGTAGTAGTTTTGGGTCAATCATCGTCTGTTGCTTTGCTGCCGTTGCTGTCCCGGTTGCGGCGGTTGATTTCCGCCAGTTTCTCCCGAATTTTTATCTCGAGGCCGCGCGGCACGGGATGATAATACTTAACCGCGGGCATGTCCTCGGGAAAGTAGGACTCGCCCGCGGCGATCGCGTCTTCTTCGTCGTGCGCGTAACGATAGTTCTCCCCGTACCCGAGGTCCTTCATCAAGCGGGTCGGCGCGTTGCGCAAGTGCAAGGGCACTTCCAGTGAACCGGATTCACGTGCGTCGGCGGCAGCGGCCTTCGCCGCCTTGTAAACGGCGTTACTCTTGGCGGCACAGGCCAGGTAGACGACGGCTTGCGCCAGTGCGAGTTCACCTTCGGGGCTCCCCAGACGTTCCAGTACCTCCCACGCGTTCAAGGTCAGCTGCAGTGCGCGCGGGTCAGCATTGCCGATATCTTCCGAGGCGACACGAATCATGCGGCGAGCGACGTACAGCGGATCGCAACCGCCATCGAGCATCCGCATCAGCCAGTAAAGCGCGGCATCCGGGTCCGAGCCGCGTACGGATTTGTGCAGCGCGGAAATCTGGTCATAAAAATACTCGCCTTGCTTGTCGAACCGTCTGCGCCCGCCGACAACTACCTCTTTGACTACGCTTTCATCAATGTCACCCTGCGGAGCAAGATCGGCGGCAAGTTCCAGGAAATTCAGCGCCCGTCGTGCATCGCCATCGGCAGCCGCTGCCATTAGCTCCAGCGCCGCGGCGTCAGCCCTGGCAACACCCCCGAGGCCACGCTCGTTGTCAGCAAGCGCCCGCCCGAGAACCTCCAGCAGGTCCGATTGCGTCAACATCTTGAGCACATAGACACGGGCCCGGGACAGCAGCGCGTTATTGAGCTCGAACGACGGATTCTCGGTCGTTGCACCGATGAAGGTCAGCGTGCCGTCCTCGACGAACGGCAAAAACGCATCCTGTTGCGATTTGTTGAATCGATGCACCTCGTCGAGAAACAAGGTCGTGCCACGCTGGCTCACCTGGCGCTGTTGGCGGGCCTCCGCGACAGCGGCGCGGACGTCCTTGACACCCGCCATGACAGCGGACAGCGCTATGAAGTGAGAATCGGTCGATGCCGCGATCAGGCGCGCAAGCGTCGTCTTTCCCGTTCCGGGCGGCCCCCAGAAGATCATCGAGTGCGTACGCCCATGCTCTATTGCCCGGCGCAGCGGCTTGCCTTCCTCGAGCAGGTGCCTCTGACCGGCAAACTCATGCAGGGTCACCGGGCGCATACGGTCGGCCAGCGGTCGCTCAATGGCTTCCGCTTCGTCCCGAGAAAACAGATCAGTCAACACTTTCGCCTGCTCGTTGCCCGACGTACCGGTTCTCGACCAGCTGACTCCAACCACCGGCGCCAGCAATCGCGATCACGAGACCGATGATAATACCGATCACATCAGCGACGATATCGGACCACTCAGCCGAGCGGTAGGCGATGAACCTCTGGCAGGCCTCGATCAGGAATCCGTATGCGATGAGGCCGACAGCAATTCGCCAGTACGACCGGCTGCGGTACTGGCCGGCAAACCACACTGTCAGCAATGCGAATGTGATGACGTGCGCCCATTTGTCGATGCCGCCGAACCAGTTGACGATACGGACCCGATCCGGCCACAACCACATGGCGGGCATCACGGCCGCGGCCAACACAAACAACAATAGCAGCGCGCTCGCGGCCTGCCAGCGGCGCGCATGGCGCAATGGCAGCATCAATCAGCCGTCAGGTCGGCGCTGGCCGGGCTGCCTACGACGTCCACATCATCGGGAACCGTGAACTCGAAACGCGCAGCATCGATGGGCTCATTGACGGTAACGTCGTGCAGCACCACAAATGTCGTCTGCTCCAGGTTGTCGAAGAACACCATCTGGCTCAGTTGCCGCTCATTGAATGCCAGCTCAACACGCTTGAAGCCGCTTTCAGTATTCAAGGGAACGAGCTTCACCCACGTCAGGCCGTTTTCAACGACGCTGCCCTCGTAGTCGAACTGTTCCATTGCCGCATCGGATCCGCCCAGCAACAACGCCGGCGTGTTGGCGAGTGCGTCGGCCTGCGGCTTGACCGTCACCTGTTCGAGGTCGAGGTCATAGCTCCAGATATTCAGACCGTCCGCGATGAGCCACTGCTCGTAAGGTTCCGTGTAGGCCCAGCGAAACTGGCCTGGTCGCTGAATTTCGAGCGTGCCCTTTGTCACTTCCAGGACCTGGCCTTCCGCATCGATCAGGGATTGTTCGAATCGGCCGGACAACGTGATCACGTCAGTCACGAATGCGTCGACGAGTTGCCGTCCCTCATCAACCGAGGTATCTGCGGCGATTACCTGCGCGGCGAGCAGCGCAGCGGCACACAATATGATTTCTCGTTTCAAATCCCGTCAAGCCTCGGTCGGCGCCTGCACCAGAATCTCGCGAGTGCCATTGGGTTGCAATGGCCCGACCATGCCCGCGGCTTCCATCGACTCCACCATGCGCGCTGCGCGGTTGTAACCGATTTTCAGTCGCCGCTGTACACCGGAGATCGATGCTTTGCGAGTATCCATGACGACCT
>DAOWGY010000074.1 GCA_030641695.1 Gammaproteobacteria bacterium | reverse complement strand
ATTCGCGAGGAAAATATTTCGCAGTTCATGAAGCGAAAGATCGTCGATCTCGGTGTTTTTATGGACAACGATGGCAATCGCGCGACTCGATTCAGTCTCCTGTGCCACGGTGCTCGCGGCAGGAAACATCATCGATGCGACAACCAACACTGTCAGCACCGCCTTCGCAGTCATGCAGACGCCGGGGCTCATTAGATTTCTGTGTGCGTTCATATACTCAAAGCCTCGCCAATACGAACGACACTTGCAGACGGAAGTTATCTTCTCGCCCACCGTTATTGAATTCTTCGTTTCTGTACTCGCCCTTCAGCGCGGCGTACGGACTGAAGTCCCATCTAACGCCCAAAATTGCTGCTTCGTAGTCGAGACCCTGATCACCCAGCAATGGGTCGCTGTCATCCACGTCGGTCAACTCATAGCGTACATAAGGCTTCCACTGTCTTTTCTGCGCGGCAAGACGATATGCGAATTGCACGTACCACGCGTCCACGTTGCCACTCACGCTGCTATCGGCAGCGAACTCGTGTTCCGAGTGCAAGTATTCGGCAATGAATTCCGGCCTTTCCTTTTCCCAGGCGACGTACGCTGAAAACGTTTGTTCGTCGATTTCCGGACGATCGCCCGGTGTTACTGTGTCGGTGTAGAACCCGATACCGGTCTGCAAACCAAAGAATCGGCTCGGACTGGCATTCAATTGCAGCATCCAGGCGTCGTCGCCGTTGATATCGCCCGCATCCCCGGCCTGTGCGATATTTTCATGACGGCCATTACCGAAGCCCGCCATGTAAGATAAACCGAGCTTGTTTTTCGGCATCGACCCCTCAAGCAATACGCCGACAAAATGTATCGGCACTATCTTGGATCCGAATTTGACCATTTCCGGGCGGCTTACCGTCGTCTGCAACCACGCGCCGTGATGAAAGGCGGAGTTCCAGTAACCAATCGGCGAATGGTAGCGACCCCCGGATAACTTGAAGGTATCCGAAAAATCGTATCTGACGATCATTCGCTCTACCGAAGCTTTGTATTCGTTATCTTTCGCGGTCATGCTGAATTCGCCAAACACGCGCAGCGAGTCATCCAGTGACGCAGTCAGGTGAGCGACAGCCTGGCCAATAGCGAAGCCGTTCGGTTCCGAGGCACTACGGGACAAATAGCTGATATCACCGAATCCCATAAAATTGAATTCGGGCTGCGAAGTTTCTGCAATCGCGGTTGCGACGATGTCACTGTGCGCAGACGATCGAACGCCCTCTGCGAGGACGCCCTCCGCGATCAATCCGCAAGCGAGAAAAGCAATCGAGTATCGCCAACGAGCGGTTCTTTTCATTTTTTTACCCCCCCGTGCCCTGCAAGCCGTTGCCAGCCTGCAAGCGAGGAAATTTTACCGTCTTTTCAGCTGACTAGCCAATAATCTTGCGGTGCCTTGATATACTCGCCCTCCAGCAACGAGCAGCAACATGACCTCGCCATGGCGTCTAGAGCACTATCCACCTGGTTACCGCAGGTCATTATCGAATCCATCCTGATCGTCGTCAGCATCCTCGTCGCTTTGGGCCTGGACTCATGGCGCCAAAATCGTGAGGACGAGGAATTCGTACGGACGGCACTGTCGAATTTCCTGATCGAGATCCGCCAGAACCGAAACCGGGTCGACGACGCCGCGCCGTTCAACAAGGGTCTGCGCCAGGTCTTGAGTCAACACTACGACGATGAAGACATCAGCTCTGTCGATGAATTCGTCAATATGGTCGAGATTTACAGCCCGGCGGCACTGCAATCAACGGCGTGGGACACCGCGCTTGCCACCGGGTCTCTCGCGAAGATGGAATACAAACTAGTCACTGCATTGTCAATGACGTACAGCCTGCAAAATCGGTATGACGCCACGACGCGGTCGGGCATAAGCGATCTGACAAGCCCGCAGCATCTGTCTGACGACAACCTGAAACTCGCTGTCTACAACTCGATACGTTACCTGGACGAAGTGACCAGCATGGAGGCGGAACTCGGCGTGACTTACATAGAAGCGTCGCTGGTAATCGAGGCTGCTTTGGAGAACCTGGGCACGGACAGCCCGGACGAGTCTGTCAGAGTATTGCCGCAAAGAGATTTGGCACACCCATAGAAAAGAACTGCGTGGAGTGTGGCCATGCGCCGGCTCGACGGCAGCTTTCAGTTTTTGCGATAGTGGGTCAGACTCGCCGTCAGCCAGTCGCCACTCGGTACCGCTTCCGCGCCGGCACACTCGATGAAATAGGGCTTCTTGCTCATTGAGCTGGAACTCGCAAGTCGTTCTATGAATTTTTCTGCTGTGGGAGCATAGCGCTTACCACGCCGGTATTTCATGCGCAGATGAGCCTCTGCATCCTCGGCTTCGTGCCGCTTTCCGTTGCGGATGAACGTGCAGTCACTTGCGCCGATGGCGCTCACGAGATACTCGATCTCGACTTCCGAATCGTCCGCGCTCGCAATGACGGGAAGCAGGAGGCCCAGAACGAGACTTATAGTGACGAACTTCATCGCGCTGCCTTCACGCGACGCGGCTCGTCGGCCAACCGCAGTCGGACGGCCATCTGATTATGGTCGGACGCGTGCGAATCGAGTGTCGTCGCGTGCTCGGTGTAGAGACCGCGTACATAGATGTGGTCCAGCGCCCAGCCGAAAAACCGTTTGCGGTGGTCAACATCGTATTCAAGAGCACTGAGGCCGAGTGCGGAAAGCATGTCCTCGAGCATTCTGGCTCGCTGGCCACGCCAGGTATTGAAATCACCGGAGAACAATACCGGTCCGTCGTGTGCCTCGATAACAGCGCGAGCTTGCGCGAACTGGTTTTCCAGATCGCGAACGCCGAAGGCGAAGTTGATGCCATGAATATTGACAACGAGCAGCGTCTGCTCCGAGTTCGTCAGTCCGTACTCGGTGACCAATGTTGCCTTGCGTGTTCCGAACCAGGGCTCGTGTGCAACAAGCTCGCACTCGGTCAACGGTTCTGCGACGCTGACGGTCATGACGCCGCTCGGCGACCAGTTTGGACCGAAGCCTTCTGCGAATGACGAATAATGCTCGGGAACGATGTCCTGCCAGGCATCTGTCTCTATTGAGGCCTCCTGCAGAATCAGCAAGTCCGGACTCATGCCCTTCCCAGCGAGATCCCCGACCCAAGCCGTGTTCATACCCTTCTGGATGTTCCAGTTGACGACGCTGATGTTGTCGGAGTCCAGTAACCGCGACGCTGCGGCCGGACTTCCGCCGAGATCCGCGATGCAGGCCGACGCATCGGGTGCAGGCTCCGCTGTCAGACGCACAGGTGCCGCCGGCTGCGTCGTGCAGCTCGATAACACCAGCATCACGCTGGATGCGGCAAAAATGCGGATTTTGCGAAGCATCACCTTCCTCTCTGCAGGCGAATCGTCGGATTCTACCCGGAAATACTAGCTGTGCGCGCCGATTTGGCGCATATCCCGGCCGGTCGGTGCTTGGTCAATTGGCCTCAAATGGCCCTCTCGGCAGTGGTTTCGGGAACTACCGGGTATGGAATATGAAATCGTTACTGAAGAGTCCGTCGGGATTCTGAACCTGCAGGAAGTGCATCCCTGCCGGTGCCGGCAGTGTGTCCAGCCGCACCTCAATTGATTCACCGCCACAGTCGGGAAGGCTGCCGATCTCACAGCTCACATTGCCCGGTACTTTTCTGCCGTTGACGATGATGTTCGCCGTGTCCTGAATGTGTCGTCCGCGAATCGTCATCGTGGTATTGCCGGCCGACAGCGTTGGGAATCGCTGCGCCCCGGATTGCACCTGGATCGCGCTGGATGTCCAGATGGCTGGTTGCGGGTTGTCGACATCCACGTTGGCACCCACACGTGCGGTAAAGGTGCCGACGAATTCACCCGAGCTGGCAAGCGTTATCAACTCATCCCGCGTAAACGACGCGGGATCGCTGGCTCGTTCCACGTAAGTACCACCCTGGAACGGGGCGTCGAACTGCAGCGCCACGGGTGTGACTGTAGTCCCGGCGATGAATACACCGTCGGCCTGCAGCACAATTCCGCCCTCGCCGGCGGACATTTCCAGCGTGTCCAGCAGACTAGTAGTCAGGGAATCGTTCACCGTCTCCTGGTTCAGGGTGACTTGCCGTGCAAAAGATCCCGAGAACCCGGTGCTGCCTTCCAGCACCATGTTCCATACGGGATTGAATCGTGTCCGGGACGCCCACGAGAATCGCCACATATTCTCTTCGGGTACACCGAGTGCGGTGATACTCCGGAAAAAATTGAAGTCGATGATGTTCAACCGGCCCTGCGGCAGGATCAGCCAGCGATCGTAGGCGCCACGCCAGGTCGGTGCATCCATACCGGTACCCGGCGAGTTGGTGCTCACCCAGAACGGCATGCGGTGACAGTCGCCGCAGACGTTGGGCTCCGGTTTTCCCTGCAGGTCACCGTCGATATGAAAAAGCCTGAAGCCGTCATGCGCCCCGCTGGAGAGGACGTTGTCGTAGGCGCGTCTTTGCGCTGGTGGATACGGCACACTCAGCAGGAACATCGCCATCGCATCGCGTTGCGCCGCCGACAATGCCCCGGCCTTGCCTTCGTTGTTCGTCGGGCAGTTCCCGACCGTGCACATGGTTGTCGCGAGACCACCGTCCACGAGAAACCGGGTACAGCTTTCGGGTTGCTCGAGGTTGCAGTTCGGCGCGTCGCTGCCGCGAATATTGGCAGTATTGTTGCCGCCATATGGGTCGCCGGGGATACCGTCCCAATGATAGGGAACCGTATCACGCAACCCCCGAATCGGCATGGTCGTGCGAGGCGGAATTTGCGTACACCCGGCCACGTCGCAGATCGGCGTGTTCAATATCCACACCAACTGGTCCGTGCCGCCGTCCGGGTGGCAACTCTCGCACGAGAAGGTGCCCGTCGTGGAGGCGCCGGCGTCATTGAACGCGATGCGCCCTGCCTTGACCGCCGGATGCGTCGGATCGTCCAGCGGAATGGTCGCGGCACGCAGAGGGTTCACCGGAAAACTCCCGTGCTGATAAGTAGCGGGATTGGCGACCTCGTTGGAAACCCAGGCTTGTTGCGGCTCGCCGTCGACGCTTGGGGTAAGCGCTCTACCGCGTGGCGATACGCCGACATCCACCCGCCCGAGGACGGTGCCGCTCGCCGTATCAACAGTAAATACTGTGTCCGAACCGGCTGCAGATACGACCAACGTGGAATCGTCGTTGCTGACATGGATTGCGAACGGTGTGGCCAGCGCCGTGCCCGGTGCCGGTTGCGCCGGTAGCTGCGGCTCGAGATCGATGAAGGTCGGCGCACCACAAGAACCGCCATTACAATCAACGCTCGTGAT
>DAOWGY010000368.1 GCA_030641695.1 Gammaproteobacteria bacterium | reverse complement strand
CTGGCGTCGTGTCGATCCAACTGCGGCCGTTGCGCCGGAGCGCGTGGAGGCTGGCCGCGCCGGCGCAATGTTTGACGGTTCGGGTGCTGCCTGGGGGCTGACCGCCCCGTCCATACTTCTGCACAATCTTACGCTCGCCTGGGACGCGATGAACGCCAGTTGGAACGAGTGGATCCTCGGATATGGGCCTGAGAATCAGAACCGCTTCATGGAATGGCTGGGCATGGACAACCCGGACTGGCGCAAGATGATGCTGTCGCTGATCGCAATTGTCATCGGGCTCGTCGTGACGATCAGCGCATTGCTCATGTTGCGCTATCGGCCGCCGCCGCCCGACAGGGCCGCCGTGCTTTACCGGCGATTCGTCGACAGGACCGGACTGATGCCCACAGTCGGTGAGACTCCAAGCCTGTTCGCGGTCCGGGTGCAGAAAGACTCGCCATTGCCCGCGGCGGCGGTGCAATCGATCACGGATACCTACCTCGATGCGCGCTACGGGCCGCCAGGGCCAAGCCTTCTCAACAAGCTGGAAACCGAGGTCGCCTCACTTAGCCGACATTGACCGGCCGTTTTTCACGTACGACGCCGAGCAACATGCCGCCGCCAATGAAGAGCGGCATAAGCGCGAGCAGGACCCACTTGGGTTCATCCGAGACAGTTGCGGCGATGCCTACGAGAATCGGGCCGAGCACGTGTGCGAACTTCGTCAACATGTTGTAAAAACCGAAAAACTCCCCGGGCTGATCCGGTGGGATGATCGACGCATACAGCGACCGGCTAAGTCCCTGCACCCCACCCTGCACGCAACCAATGACGATCGCCATGATGTAAAACTCTTTTACATCGGTCATGAAAATGGCCCAGCCAGACATGGCGACGTAGACAAGCAGCGCAAAGTAGATGCCGCGTTTCGGCCCGTAACGGTGAGCCGCCATACCGTACAGAAAGGTAGCGGGGAAGCCGGCGAAATTCGTGATCAGTAGAGCAATGACGAGGTCCTGCTGACTGAAGCCGAGTCGCTGACCGTAATTCACGGCCATGAAAATGACCGTGAAGACACCGCCGATGTAGAACCAGTACGCAATCAGAAAAATGACGACGTTACGGTACTGGCCGATCTTGCGTATCGTGGATTTCAATTCACGATAGGCCGCCCGCACCACCCGCCGGGTTACTTCTCTGTCACTGTGCCGCTCCGGCACGAAGATCATCAACGGCACCATGAAGATTGCCCACCAGATTCCGACCGTGACAAATGCGAACCTGATGACATCATCTGGCGTAGCGAATCCGAAGGTACCCGGGGTCAGAAGCATCCACACATGCAGCCCCAGCAGCACTGCGCCACCCAGATATCCGAGTGAGAACCCCAGCGACGAAACGAAGCTGTAGTAACGTGGTTCCGTCACATCGATGATCAGGGAATCGTAAAAGACCGTCGAACTGTAGAAGCCCACCGATGCAAACAGGTACAACCCCAGCGCCCACGGCCAGTTTCCCTCGCCGATTGTCGCCAGCATGGCGGTCGCCAGCGCGCCCATGAGCGCCAACAGAAGCAGGAACCGCTTGCGGTAACCACCGGCGTCGGCAATTGTGCCGAAAACCGGTGCGATGACGCACACGACGGCACTGGCTGCTGCCGTTATCCACGCAAGTCGCGCCGTCACAGCGGCACCGGGATCTCCGGCACTCCAGTAGCTGCCGAGGAACAAGGGAAACAGCACGGCGAGCACCGATAACGCGAACGCGGAGTTCGCCCAGTCGTAGAACGCCCAGGCCAGCACTTTTCGGTTGAGTAGTGGACGCTGAGTCACAGTATTCTGCCTGACGTTGACGCTAGTGTTCGCGAGTCTTGCGGAACACGATGTCCGGCCAGCGCTCCTCGGTCAGACTGAGATTCACTCGGGTAGGAGCAATGTAGACCAGACTCTCACCATGATCCAGCGCGAGCTTGTCTTCGGCCTTACGCTTGAACTCCTCCAGCATCTTTGCATCGTCGCACTCGACCCATCGAGCCGTCGCAACATTCACGGCCTCGAACTGGCATTCGACTTTGTATTCGTCGCGCAGGCGATGGGCGACGACTTCGAATTGCAACGGGCCTACGGCGCCGAGGATCAGATCATTATTTCTGAATGGTCGGAACAGCTGAGTCGCGCCTTCCTCGCAGAGCTGCGCCAGGCCTTTTTGCAGCGCCTTCAGCCGTAAAGGGTCCTTCAACACCGCGCGACGGAAAATCTCCGGCGCGAAATTCGGAATACCGGTAAATCGAATCGTCTCACCTTCCGAAAAGCTGTCGCCGATATTGATCGTACCGTGATTGTGCAAGCCAATAATGTCACCGGCATACGCCGTCTCGGCATGTTGTCGGTCCGCCGCCATGAACGTTATCGCATCGGGGATTTTCACTTCCTTGCCCGATCGCACATGGGTCACGCGCAGTCCCTTGCGATATTCACCGGAACAAATGCGCAGGAAAGCGATTCGGTCCCGATGCCCGGGATCCATGTTCGCCTGGATCTTGAACACGAATCCGGTGAGTTGGTTCTCCGTGGGCGCAACCTCACGTTGCTCGCTCTCTCGCGGCAGCGGCGACGGCGCATGACTGACAAACTCGTCCAGCAATTCCTTGACGCCGAAGTTCGACAGTGCCGAGCCGAAGAAGACGGGAGTTTGCCGTGCTGCGAGGTATTCGTCGACGTCGAACTCGGGACACGCCCCTCGTACCAGTTCGATTTCGTCGCGAAACGCCTCCAGGTCGGCGCCGAGTACTTCGGCGGCTTCTTCCGATTCGAGACCATCGATGATGCGCCTCTCGGCAGCGCGTTCTCTGCCGCTGCTTTCGTAAAAGTAGATACGATCCTGCGCGAGATGGTAGACGCCTTTCAGCTCACGGCCCATGCCGATTGGCCAGGTGATCGGCGCGCAATGAATCTTCAGCACTGACTCGATTTCGTCGAGCAGGTCGATCGGCTCCTGTCCGTCACGATCGAGCTTGTTGATAAACGTCATGATCGGCGTATCGCGCAGCCGACACACCTCCATGAGCTTGATCGTACGTTGCTCGACACCTTTCGCGCAGTCGATCACCATCAACGCCGAGTCGACCGCCGTCAGTGTGCGATACGTGTCCTCGGAGAAGTCTTCGTGGCCGGGCGTATCGAGCAGATTGATGACGTGGTCGTTGTAGGGGAATTGCATGACCGACGAGGTCACGGAGATGCCGCGCTGCTGTTCGAGCGCCATCCAGTCGGATGTTGCGTGGCGGCTTGCCTTGCGCCCCTTGACGGTACCGGCGAGCTGAATCGCGCCGCCGTATAGCAGCAACTTCTCGGTCAAGGTGGTCTTGCCGGCGTCCGGGTGCGAAATGATCGCGAAAGTCCGGCGCCTGCCGACTTCGTCAGCGATCATCGACAATCAGCTTCTTTGCGAGAACGGCGGCGTCTTCGCGCCCCTCTTGCGCCTGGTAATAAGCAGGACGATTCGCGACCAGGTGGAATCCTTTCTTGCGATACAGCGCCAGCGCCGTCTGGTTCGAAGGCCGTACCTCCAGAAAGATTTCACGAACATCGGCCGATCGAGCATGCAACAGGATCTGGTCGAGCATGCGTTCACCGTAACCGTAGGCGCGAAAATTCGGATCCACACAAAGATTCAGAATGTGCGCCTCACCGGCTGCGATCGACAGGATGCCGTAGCCGGCGACGCGAGCGTCACGGTCGACTACCACGCAATGGTAGCCGGCAAGCAGACAATCGCGGAACACGCCATGGCTCCACGGGAATTCGTAGCTGCGCCGCTCGATATCCGAAACGAGCGGCAGATCATCGTGCGCCATCGGCCGGATTGTCGCCGGTGGCTCGGCGATCGGCCGTATCATGACAGCATCCCCGACATCACTCGCCTGGCAAGACACAGGTCATCCCAGGATTTGCGCTTCTGCGACGGGCTGCGTAACAGATAGGCCGGATGATAGGTGACGATCAGCGGCGTTTCGCCAAGCCGATGGACCTTGCCGCGCAGGCGACCGACGGGCGCATCGCTGTCGAGCAGCTGCTGTGCCGCGATTCGGCCCACGGCAAGGATAATTTTAGGCCGCACGAGTTCGATCTGGCGCTCCAGGTAGGAGCGGCACGCTGCCGACTCGTCAGGCTTCGGGTCGCGGTTATTCGGCGGACGGCATTTGAGGATATTGGCGATAAATACGCTATCACGCGCCTCGCCGATCGCGCGCAGCATTTCATCCAGCAACTTGCCCGCGCGTCCGACGAAGGGTTCACCGCGCCGGTCCTCTTCGGCACCTGGCGCCTCGCCGATCAGCATCCAGTCGGCGTCGGGACTGCCAACGCCGAATACGGTCTGCGTACGACCCTGGTGCAATACACAGCGCGTGCACCCGGCGACCGACGCTCGTAATTCCTCCCAGCCGAGCGCCTCTGCAGGGCACTCTGCCACAGCGTCCTCGAACACGGGATCGGCCTGGTTGCGGGGAATCCAGACATCGATGCCCATCGCACGCAGATACGCACGGCGTTCAAGTTCAGACTGCATCATTTCGGTTGTCAGGTACTCAGTGCCAACCGCAATTTTGCCACGGCCGTGATCGCAATACACTGGATAGCGGGTCAGGGATGCGGCAGCTTGCCGATAAGGTCAAGACCCGCGATAACCCGTTGTCCCGGCTCCACGAGCACCTTGCTTTCAATCGGCAGGTGTACTTCGGCGACCCGCGTCAGTCGCAGGTAGGCGCAACGCTGGCCTTGCCCGAGTCGCTCACCGTAGCGCACGAACGAGGCCGGCCCGAGACCGTAACGGTAGCCGCGAAATTGCAGCACGACATCGTCACCTTCGTCAGTCTGCACCCACAGGGCATTGGTTCTGTAGTCAACGACGTTATCCACCGCCAGTGTGTTCAGGTCCTTGATACTGCCCTCAACCGGGCACCGCGCCGTGTAGGTTCCAAAGGGGTCGATACGAATGAAGACGCGATGCGCCTCACCCTGCAGCACACCCCGGTCGACCAGGTCTACGTCTTCCACGCGGCCATCGACAGGACTGACGACCCCGAGCGGCACGGCCGGTATCGTACGGCGCGGATCCCTGAACACGAGATATAACAAGACGAAGACAATCGCCGGTACTACGACGAAAATGAGGTCGAGGTAGCGAAATGTGAGCCAGACGAAAAGCGCCGTCACAGCCAGGAATGGAATGCCTTCGCGGGCGACAAACGGATTTCTACGACCTTGCAAGGATTGGCCCCGCACGAATGAAAGTGCCGCACGATCCTCTTCTTTCTTGAGTGAGTCAATACGTTTTCGCCGCGATTGGCGACAAAAGCGGCACGCTGCGCAGGTTTCAGGCTAGAATTCGCGCCTGATCAAGCTTGGTGTCAACAACAATGCGTTATTCGGAATTCGGACTGACGACACTCAAGGAAGTACCCGCGGAAGCGGAAATCGTCAGTCATCAGCTCATGCTCAGGGCCGGCCTGATACGCCGTCTGGCCTCCGGCTTGTTCACGTGGATGCCGTTGGGATTGCGCGTGCTGCGCAAGGTCGAAAACATCGTGCGTGAGGAGATGAACCGCGCTGGAGCGCTCGAACTCCTGATGCCGGCCGTGCAACCCGCCGAACTCTGGCAGGAATCGGGTCGCTGGGAGGAATACGGCCCCTTGCTGCTCAGAATGTTCGACCGCAGTGAGCGCGAATACTGCTTCGGCCCGACGCACGAAGAGGTCATCACCGATATTGCGCGCCGCGAGCTGCGTAGCTACAAGCAGCTGCCGCTCAATTTCTACCAGATTCAGACCAAGTTTCGGGACGAGATCCGGCCTCGCTTCGGCATCATGCGCTCGCGAGAGTTCATCATGAAGGACGCTTACTCGTTTGACCTCGACAAGGACGGCATGCGCGCAGCCTACGACAAGATGCATGCTGCGTATTCGGCGATATTCGAGCGACTCGGACTGACCTTCAGGGTGGTGGACGCCGATAGCGGCGAGATCGGTGGTAGCCGCTCGCAGGAATTTCATGTGCTGGCCGACTCTGGCGAGGATGCGATCGCCTATTGCGATGAGGATGACTACGCCTCGAACATTGAGATGGCCGCGACCGAGCCCGCCGGAGGCGAGCGCCCCGCAGCGTCGCAGGATCTCGAGAAAATCGCGACGCCAGGCGCCAAATCAATCACGGCACTCGGCGAAATGCTCGGGATTGCACCGCATCAGATGTTGAAAACACTAATCGTGGAAGGCGACGAACAACCGGTTGCACTGGCGCTGCGGGGCGATCATGAACTCAACACCGTCAAGGCGCAGAAAATTCCCGGCGTCGCGTCACCGCTGACAATGGCCGATCCGGCGGCAATCCGCACCGTGACAGGCTGCGAGCCCGGCTTTGCCGGACCTATCGGGCTCGACATACCGGTGTATTACGATCACGCGACCGCCGATATGGCCGATTTCGTCTGCGGTGCCAACGAAATCGACAGGCACTACACAGGCACAAACTTCGAGCGCGACCTTGCCGTGCCGGAGACCGTCGATCTGCGTAATGTGGTCGAAGGGGACCCGACGCCGGGTGGCAAAGGCACACTTTGCATCGCGCGCGGCATCGAGGTCGGACATATCTTTCAGCTGGGCGCCAAGTACAGCACGGCATTCGGCGCAAGCGTGCTCGACAAGGACGGCAAGGATCGCACCCTCGAAATGGGCTGCTACGGTATCGGCATAACTCGTATTGTCGGCGCAGCAATCGAACAGAATCATGACGACAGCGGCATTATCTGGCCGGAGCCGCTCACACCGTTCAATGTCGTCCTCGTACCGATCAACATGCATCGCTCCGACGCTGTACGTGAAGCGGCCGAAGCCCTCTATCAGGAACTGGAGAAACGCGGGAATATGCTAAAATCACAACGTGGAGAAAGTGGTAAAGGGAGAGCATAGAGAAGTGGTAAAGGGAAAGCCCGAGAGAAAAGATGAGTTCAGAACTACCGT
>DAOWGY010000329.1 GCA_030641695.1 Gammaproteobacteria bacterium | reverse complement strand
CGAATGGGCCGAACCGGCGATGTAACACCAATCGTGACAGGCATCACGACAGCCGCGCGACGATCCTGCCACTGGCCAGCGCCAGCTACAAACGTATAATTCATGAATAATAAGAACGACAACAGAGTATGGGGATGACCAACGATTCGAAGGCACACTTACGCCGCGACATAAAGTTCTTCGGCGCCGCATTTCTCGTGCTCAACGCCATGATCGGCTCCGGGATTTTCGCCCTGCCCGGCAAAGTCGCTGTCACAGCCGGGATGATGAGCCCCTGGCTGTTCCTCGTCGTCGGTCTCCTCGTTCTCGCTATCGTCCTGACGTTCGCTGAGTTGGCGAGCTATTTTGACAACTCCGGTGGTCCCGTTATTTATGCCACGCAGGCATTCGGGCCACTTGCGGGTTTCAGCACGGGATGGGTGCTGTTCGTGAGCCGCATGACGGCGTTTGCGGCAAATGCCGGCATCATGGCCACCTATCTCGGCTCATTGTGGGACTGGTTCGACGGTGGTCTCGGCAGAGCGCTCGTAATTTCGATGGTCATCATCGGGCTGACCTGTACCAACGTCATCGGCGTCAAAGACGGCGTACGCACGATGGCCGTGTTCACGGTCCTCAAAGTCGTGCCCTTGTTGTTGCTGGTGCTGCTCGGATTACAGCACGTCACGTCCGCCACGTTGATTCCCACCGGTACCCTGTTTTTCGAGGGCGTCGGAAGCACCTCGCTGTTACTGATTTACGCCTATGTCGGCTTCGAGACGATCGCCGTCACCGCCGGGGAAACAACCGAACCCAGACGCGTCCTGCCACGCGCCCTGGTACGCACCGTCATCGGCACCGGTGTCCTGTATTTCCTCATCGTGCTCGTGTTTGTGTCTGTTGTTCCTGCCGGAGACTACGACAAGGCGACACTCGTCGATGTTGGTCGTGCGCTGGCCGGCCCGATCGGTGCAATAGCGATAACGCTGACAACTGTGTTCTCGATCGGCGGCAACTGTGCGGGCTCGATGATTTCGGCGCCACGGCTGATATTTGCGCTTGCGGAAAACCGTCAGTTGCCTGCCTGGTTCGGTCACGTACACTCAAAATACGCGACACCGGATCATTCGATCCTGGTAATGGGAGGCCTGGCACTTGCCTTCGCACTGACCAGCAATTTTGTTGAACTGGCAATCGCAAGCTCGCTTGCGCGACTACTTGCCTACATTCTCAGCATCGCTTCCCTACCGGTCATCCGGCGACAGGCGGACGAGGAAACACGAGCGAAGGCCTACCGCATCAGGGGTGGCTACACGGTGCCGCTCATCGGTCTTGCGATCTGCGTCGCACTTGTTACAGAGGCATCGGCGAGGGACTGGAAGACGATCGGTGCGATGTTGGCGATTGGGCTGGGACTGTACGCCATTGAAAAACACTTTATCCAGCGCTAGCGCTTCTTTGGCATGTACAGATCGGTAATCGTGCCATCGTAGGCTTCCGCCGCGAACGCGATGGTTTCCGAGAGCGTCGGGTGTGGGTGAACCGTCAGGCCGATGTCGCTTGCATCCGCGCCCATCTCGATCGCAAGGCCGATTTCCGCGATCAGGTCGCCCGCATTCGGGCCCACGATCGCACCACCGAGCACGCGGTCGGTGCTCTTGTCGAACAGGAGTTTCGTAAAGCCCTCGTCACGCCCGAGTGACAGCGCGCGACCGCTGGCCGCCCACGGTATCTTCGCGACGCCATACTCGACGCCTGTTTCCTTTGCTTCCGTTTCCGTCAGACCGACCCACGCGATTTCGGGGTCGGTATACGCAACGGAAGGAATCGTCCGTGCATCGAAATGACTCTTTTCGCCGGCCGCCACTTCAGCGGCGACTTTTGCCTCGTGCGTGGCTTTGTGCGCCAGCATCGGCCCGCCCGCGAGATCGCCGATCGCAAATATGTGCGGGACATTGGTCCGCATCTGCTTGTCGACCTCGATAACGCCGTGCTCGTCGACGTTGACGCCTGCCTTTTCCGCATCGAGCTTGCCGCCATTCGCTCGCCGGCCAATTGCCACCAGTACCCGGTCATAGACTCCGATCGGCGGCGCGTCCTTGCCCTCGAACGACACTTCGATGCCCGGTGTGGTCGCTCGCATGCCGGTGACTTTTGTCGACACCAGTATCGAATCGTACCGATGCTTGATGATCTTCATGAATGGCCGCAACAGGTCTTTGTCGGTACCGGGCATTAACGAATCCAGCAGCTCGACCACACTGACGTCCACGCCGAGCGCCGCATACACGCAGGCCATCTCGAGGCCGATAATTCCACCGCCCACAACCAGCAGGCGCTGCGGCAATGGATCCACTTCGAGTGCCCCCGTCGAATCGATGATGCGCGGATCATTCGGAAGGTTCGGCAACATGAGGGGTTCGGACCCCGCGGCAATAATGCATTTCTCGAACGCAATGGATTCACCATTGTCGAGGTTCAGCCGGTTCGCCGACTCGAACTTCGCGTACGCCGTGATAACGCGTACCTTGCGTTGCTTTGCGAGCTGCGCGAGTCCACCGGGCTCGTCTTCCAACAATCCATGGCGGAAATCGGCGTCGGCTTGGAGATCCTGAACTACTCCTATGACGTGATCTGGAACGGATACGGTGATGAAGGACCCATTGCCCTTGGGCAATATGATAT
>DAOWGY010000292.1 GCA_030641695.1 Gammaproteobacteria bacterium | reverse complement strand
GCCCAGGGTTCCTGCGCGGGCAGGGCATCGCCTTTTTGCAGTAGCTCGATCGAGATTTCGTCGGGAGAGCGCACGAACGCCATGTGGCCGTCGCGTGGCGGGCGATTGATAGTGACGCCGGCGTCCATCAGGGTCTGGCATAGCGCGTAGATGTCGTCGACCTGATAGGCCAGGTGACCAAAGTTACGCCCTTCGTCGTACTCTTCAGGATCCCAGTTGTGGGTCAATTCGAGCTGTGCTTCTTCGTCGCCGGGCGCTGCGAGAAATATTAGTGAGAAGCGTCCCTGTTCGCTGTCAAAACGCCTGAGCTCCACCAGCCCGAGCTTGTTGCAGTAGAAATCCAGAGACGCATCGACATCGCTAACTCGGACCATCGTGTGCAGGTATTTCATGACGTCGTCCCGGTTGAAGTCGCTCGTTGAAAGGGAACACAATGGTCGTTCATTGCGGCGTGGCGGGCAACACGTGTACGGCATACGTACGATCACCCTGGATCTTGACGATACATTGTGGGAAATCGGGCCTGTTATCAGGCGTGCGGAGAGACGCCTGCATGACTGGCTCGGTGAGCGTTTCCCGCGCGTGATCGAGTTGCATGAACCTGATGACATCGTCGAGTTGCGGGCAGAGGTCCTGGCCGAATTCGAAGACCGGTCTCACGACCTGACGTTCGTAAGACGCACGGTGCTCGCACGCATGGGCAATGCGGCGGGTTACGGCGATGATTTCGTTGACGCAGCGTTCGCGGTATTCGACGAGGAGCGCAACACGCTCGATCTGTTTCCCGAAGCCCGTCCGGCGCTCGAGTCGCTTGCCACTCGCTACACGCTGGTCGCCGTCACCAATGGCAATGCAAGACTCGATCGCATCGGTATCGATCACCTGTTCGACGCTTTCGTATCTGCGCGTTCGGCAGGTGCCGCGAAACCGGCTCGGCAGATATTCGACGCAGCGGTCACTGCGGGTGGCGCCGCGGCGCACGAGACACTGCACGTGGGTGATCATCCCGAGATCGACATCGACGGGGCTCGCGCCGCGGGCTTGAAGACAATCTGGCTTAACCGGCAGGGTCACGACTGGCCTGGCAGTTTGCCGCAGCCTGATGGGGTCGTCAGGGATCTTCTGGAGCTGGATCGACTGCTTGCGACGCTGGAGTGGGCGCCGTGACCGGCCGGACGACACCGCTGATTCTTTACATCCCGGGTCTGCTGCCGAAGCCGGAACCCGGTGTGCACAAAGTGGCATTGCGACGCTGCCTGGTCGAGGGCGTACGGCGACTTGATCCGCAAGTCGCCAACGACATTGCCAATTGCGAGCGCAGTTTCGATGTCGTTGCGTGGACTTACGATTTCTATCGCGAGCACCGAGATTTTTCGCTGGATGCGGCCTCGGTCGATACATTGATCGAACGGGCAAATGCGACGCAGCAGGACATTGTCGAAGCGTCGTCCGCCGGCAAACGCTTGTTGCGCTGGATCTATCGCGTCGGCGATCTGTTCCCGTTCGTGATTCCGCATCTCGCAAGCGAGCGGGTCGAGCTGCATATGCGCGATCTCAGACGCTACGTTCGCAACGTCAACGACATTGGTGAACACACGCGCGAAATGCTGAAAATGCCGTTGCGCGCCGCACATGAGTCGCATCGACCGGTACTACTGATTGCACACAGCATGGGCTCGGTTATCGCTTACGACAGCCTCTGGGAAATGAGTCACGATGCTCGTGACGAATTGCAGCTGGATGTGTTCCTGACGATGGGTTCGCCGCTCGGCCAAAACTATCTGCAGCGCCGAATCCTGGGCCACGATCTGTCCGGTACTGCCCGATATCCCGAGAATATCAGGCGCTGGATCAATCTCGCTGCCGTCGGCGACATGACGGCGATCGATCCGGTCCTGAAGAACGATTTTGGTGAAATGCTGGATCTCGATATCGTCGAGTGCATCGACGACATCGAAATCTACAACTTCTTTCGACTGCAGGGCGAGCTCAACGTACACGCGGAATACGGCTACCTCGTCAACAATGTGACGGCGGGCATCGTTGCCGACTGGTGGCGCGCGCAGCGCGGGCGCGGCGACTAGGCTTCAGGAAGCTCCGAGGTTCGGCTTGATGACAATGTCGATACGGCGGTTCTTCTGCCGGCCCGATTCGGTCTCGTTGCTCGCAACCGGGCGCGTTTCGCCATAACCCGTGGCAATCAGCCGGTAGCTCGGAATCCGCATCGCATTGATCATGTATTGCTGCACGGACTCGGCACGTTCCTGCGAGAGCTTCTGATTGAAATCGTCGCCACCGTGTGAGTCGGTGTGACCTTCAATGATCAGTTCGCTGCGCGGGAATACGTCGATCGCTTTCTCGACCTTCGCGAGCAAGTCGAAGTTGACCGGCTTCAGCTGCGAGGCGCCACTGTCGAACTGGAGGCCGACGAGACGCATGATTATGGTGTTGCCCTGACGGAAGACTCTTGCTTCCTCATTGTGAAACATCTTCTCGATTTGCTCGAACTGCTCCTTGATGCGCGCCTGTGCCTCGATGCGCTGAATCAATGCCGCACGTTCGGCGGTTGCACCACCGAGGCGCTCATCCAGTACGCGCAGTTCTTCTTCCATGTCGGCCACGCGCAGATCGTTCTCGGCATTATCCTGTTCCAGCGCCTGCTTCTCGTTGCGCAGGTTTTCGACATAGGTGACGAGCTCCTGCGCCAGCCTGTCCGGGCCGTCCTGCATGTCGGGGATGACGTCCGCCGCCCCGGCGACGGCGCGCATCGGTACTTCCCACAGCAATACGAGTTGTTCGGGTGAAAGATCCTTGTCGCGGACTCTCAGCACGATCTCCGAGAGGTAGATGGCATGCTTCGCTTCGTAGTTGGCCCGCTTGGCCAGGTTACGCGGCAAATCGGTGTCGTAGCGGTTCTCGTTCAGCTCACGCTCGGCATCTGCGAGCAGCTGCTTCGCTTTGCCAAGAGTAATCGGTGCGTAGCGGCCCACGCGCCTGCGATCTGCATCCGTCAGCAATCGCCGCGTATCACTGAGGTACTGGGCCTTGATCGCGACCAGTTCCGCGTCACGGTAAAGGCTCGTCGCCTCGATCTCACGACGCTTGGCGGACTTCAGGTTGCCAGCTTCGAGGTAGCGAATCGCATCGCTGAACTTGCGCTGTGCCTGCTCCCAGAGTTCGGCTGACAATTCCGGCGACTTTGCATTCGCCGCGTCCTGGCGACTCTTCATCGCCTGGGCCAGTGCGGTTCGCGCCAGGCCCGCTGCTTCCGCGGCGGTCTTGAAGTGGTTGGTGGCCTCTGCCGCATTGGAGCGGACCCACTCGATATTGCGGCCACGTTCCAGCGCTGCTTCGGCATCGCGGTATTCTTTCATGCCGCGTTCGTAGCTGCGCGGCGCGAGCCACGCGGCTTCCACGGCGTCGGCCGCATCCTTCGCGGCGTCCGCGTCCTTGAAAAAAGTCGTTCTCAGTTCTTCCTGTGCCAGGACGTTCACAGCACCCAGCACGAGGGTGGCCAGGAGGATTACTCGTGGCAGTGTCGGTTTAGCGACCATCTACTCGTTCTCCGATAGGTTCTTCGTCAGGAGAACTGCCCAAGCGAATGGCAGTTGCAGCCCGATATTACATATGCTGCGGGACCAATTCTGTGCACCGCGTCGCCGATTTTCGCTGATTTTGCTACGAATTCCGGAATTTTACGCTCGAAATCTCGTCTTTGCATAACTTTGGCGGCCGTATGTTGCACGGCAACAAAAGTACGGTCCAGCAATCCGGCATGTGACCGACATCACCTTTTTCGACTCGGCCAGGCGCTGATGGGGAATTTGTGCTGTACCTCACAGTCGCCGCAAAGCGACAGGCGTAGTGTGATTCCATGTCTGCGAAGTACTACACACAGTTTGTTCTAACCGATACGCAGTATCGTGACGGTAACGAATTCAGTGGTGTGGTTGAGCTGAGCCAGCCGATGGATCAGCACTCGGATACGCGAGACATAGAGGCCGCACTGGCCCGGAATTTCGACCTGCACCGGAGCGCCGTCAAGCTCCTGAGTTGGTCAAGACTGCATTAGGTTCTTCTGGCGCAAAGGCAGGATCATTAGATTCCCCCTGACTCTCCCGGCTTCGGCCGGGATTTTTTTGTTGGAGCGCTTCTCGAAGCGCGACTGAGGGCAGTCCGAATCGACCCACGGTGACATCGTTGCAGCTGCATACGCTTTCCTGATCGCGGTCCCAGGACCGCTCCAACATGTCCATCGGACACCAAAACTGTGAGAAAATGCGCGTCCGGTGATGTGCCGGGAAGCGAACTTATGAGCAGCAGCGAGCACAAATTCCGCGGCATTCCGATCGTCAGGAGTGGCCGCAAATACCAGACTGACGAAGGCTTTTCGGCGATCAAGGACGGTGTCAAACATCGTCGTGATGCCGAGCCTCTCGTGCATGGGCAGAAGCCCAAGTGGCTGCGCGCAAAAATGCCGTCGGGCACCGGCTATTCGTCAGTGCGCGACATCGTGAACGAGTATCGCCTGAGCACTGTTTGTGAAGAATCCATGTGCCCGAATATCGGTGAGTGCTGGAACGCCGGTACGGCGACGATTATGGTCCTTGGTTCCGTCTGCACGCGCGCATGCCGTTTCTGCGCAGTCGATACGGGCAATCCCAAAGGCTGGCTGGATGCCGAAGAGCCCGCGAACACCGGCCGCGCGGTACAGCTCATGGGCCTCGAGTACGTCGTCATCACGTCGGTCGATCGAGACGACCTTGCCGATGGCGGCGCCGCGCATTACGCGGCTTGCGTCACGGAGATCAAGACGCGAAATCCGAAAACGGCGGTGGAAGCATTGACGCCGGACTTCAACGGTGTGCACGAACAGATCGAGACCGTCGTCGATTCGGGCCTCGACGTGTTCGCACAAAACGTCGAAACGGTGCGGCGACTGACGCATCCGGTTCGCGATCCTCGGGCGGGGTACGAGCAGACGCTCGATGTACTCAGCCACGCGAAGCAACATCGCCCTGACGTGCTTACGAAAACCAGCCTGATGCTCGGCCTTGGCGAACGCGACAGCGAGATCATTCAGACCATGGACGACCTGCGTGAAGCAGGCGTCGATATCCTGACGCTTGGCCAATACCTGCGACCGACGCCCAATCACCTTGCCGTCGATCGCTACGTCACTCCGGAGGAGTTCGACACCTACCGGGTCGAGGGTCTGGAAAGAGGATTTATCGAAGTTGTCGCGGGCCCGATGGTGCGTTCCAGCTATCGTGCCGAGCAGGTATTGCAGAAGAATAACGTTGGTCTTGCCGTCGGCTGACTCCGGCCCGGCGAGAACTACCCACCAGGTGTCCAGATGATTGAGTTTCTTGCCGAATACGGTTTGTTTCTGCTGAAAGTCGCGACGATTGTCGTCGCGATTATCATCGGTAT
>DAOWGY010000084.1 GCA_030641695.1 Gammaproteobacteria bacterium | reverse complement strand
GGCGCCCGACGTGCTCGTCACCGACGTCCGCATGCCGGGAATGAGCGGCATCGCGCTTTTGGAAACCTTGAGTCAGCGCTGGCCCGACCTGCCCGTGATCGTGATGACAGCGCACTCGGACCTCGAAAATGCAGTCGCCGCTTACAAGGGCGGCGCGTTCGAATACCTGCCGAAACCGTTTGATATCGATGAGGCCGTCGAGCTCGTGCACCGGGCCGCCAGGCGCAATGGCCATGACCCACAAGGTTCAGGCAATGGCGCGGGAGGGGCCATTCCCTCGATGATCGGGCGGGCACCGGCAATGCAGGAAGTGTTTCGTTCGATCGGCCGGCTTGCCGGTTCCAGCATGACCGTGCTCATCACCGGCGAGTCAGGCACCGGCAAGGAACTGGTCGCGCGCGCGCTGCACGAGCACAGCCCCAGGGGCACAAGACCGTTCGTCGCGCTGAATACGTCGGCGATCGCATCGGAGTTGCTGGAGTCGGAGTTGTTCGGTCATGAGAAAGGCTCGTTCACGGGCGCGGATGCGAGGCGTCTCGGACGTTTCGAGCAGGCGAATGGTGGCACTCTTTTTCTCGACGAGATCGGCGACATGTCGCCGGCATTGCAAACGCGACTGCTACGCGTGCTCGCGGAAAGCGAGTTCTATCGCGTCGGCGGCCAGACGTCGATCAAGGTCGACGTACGCGTCATTGCGGCGACCAACCAGGATCTTGCTCGTGCCGTCAAAGAGTCGCGGTTTCGCGAGGATTTGTTTCATCGGCTAAACGTCATCCGGATCAATACCCCGCCACTGCGACAACGGCGCGAAGACATTCCGCTGCTGCTCAACCACTACCTGGCCGAATCTGCGAAAGAGTTGCGAGCCTCGGCAAAGACCATCGATGCAGATGCCATGGATGCACTGCGCAACTACGACTGGCCCGGAAACGTTCGTCAGCTGGTCAATGCCACACGACGGCTCACGGTTACGGCGCCTGGCAACATAATCAGTGCACAGGATATTCCCGCGGAACTCGGTGGGGATGAACCGTCGCAACGCGCCGTACAGGAATGGACGCGCAGTCTCGCAAGCTGGGCGGAAAGCCAGCTCAGTTCCGGAGCCTCACCGCTGGTCGATGCGGCCCTGCCGGAGTTTGAAAAAACGCTCATTCGTATCGCGATGAGTCAGACCAATGGTCACCGTAAGGCAGCGGCGAAACTGCTCGGCTGGGGCCGAAATACGCTCAGCCGCAAGATGAAGGCGCTGCATCTGGACTAGGCCCGGGCCGACATCAGGGTCAGTCCCTCACTTCTTCAATCCAACCTCTTTCAGCAAGGCCACAAACCGCGGGTCGTCGCGGATAAAGTCGTAAGCGACGTTTATTTTCATGCTGAAAACGCTGCGGGAGCCGGAGTGCTCGGCCGCGGCAATTTGCAGTGCTTTGATGGTGCCTTCTGCGTCACCAACGAAAGCGAGCACCTGTGCGAGATCTTCGGTGCCGAGCTTCGAGCGAGCGACAAGCTCATCGGAAATCACCCCAACCTCGCCATGCTCGGCGTAAGCGACCCACATCTCACCGATCTCCCGGGCGGCGCCAGGGTCTCCGCCGATGGTCACGATATGAGCAACGAACGTTTCTGCCGCGATGCGCGTTCGGCCGGCCCTGAGTTCGTGCAGGTATCTGTTTCTGCGTTGTGCCGTATATTCAGGCGCAGATTCCCGCATGCTCTCGGCGACCTCCAGGCCCTCATCGAAATGTCCGGCGTCGACGAGTATGTACGCAAGATTCGTACGCATCATTTTTGAATCGGGTTCGGCCTCGACCGCGTGACGAGCAAGCCGCACCGCCTCGTCGTGTTGCCCCTGCCATGAAAGTGTATGTGATAACCAGTGCAGTGCATTCGTGTTGTCGGGCGCCGCAGCCAGGGCGTCTCGGAAAATCCGTTCGGCTGAATCCCAGTCATAGAAGCGCAGCTCGTACCAGGCCTGTGTCGCGCGGACCTCCGGAAGTGTTGGATCGAGGGCCAGCGCGGTGAGTACGGCCTCAAGGGAGCGGTGCTCGACAAGCTCGCGATCGAACGACGACGAATACTCGGGCATAAGCATGTAGGCGTCGGCGAGGCCGGACCAACCGAGCGCAAACTCCGGATCGAGTTCGACGACGGTCTCGAAGTACTCAATGGCGGCCAGCAGTGACTGTATCGTTCTGTCTTCAAGCATCTGCTTGCCGATGAAGT
>DAOWGY010000275.1 GCA_030641695.1 Gammaproteobacteria bacterium | reverse complement strand
CGTCTTTCATAAATAAATAACAATTTACTTATATTTATTTGCCAGGTCAAGAGGGGTCGGACCGTGACAACCTATTGAAATACTAGAAAACTGAACTGCAGGTGCGGCAATCCGCTGCATTAATTGGCTGATTTCGGGTACGATATTGGCGATTTATCAGAGCGGGAACAAGCGTTTTTCAAGTAACCCAATTTGCGCCCCGAAATCGGCAATTAGGCCTTATTTCGGCTAACTTCATCACGAGAAAGTGTTGCGGATCATAAGCTTATTGAGGTCCGACCCCGTGTTACCGTGTTACTGCACCGAGTCGGGGCCTGTGACGACGTTGTCGGCAAACAGCCGCGAGATGTCGATCGGATCGAACGATCGGCAGCGCCCGCAATACTCGCAAGTGACATCAACCTGTCCCTGCTCTGCCACGGCATTTTGGGTCTCATCCTCGCCGAGCATGCGCAGCACCTCTTCCACGCGCTCCAGAGAACAAGGGCAACGAAAAACAACGGGCTTCGATTTGAATACGCGCACATCGTCCTCGGCGAACAGCTTGCCGATCAATTCCACGCCGTCGGCGCTGTCGAAGTCATTGTTGCGAAGCGTTGCCGCGATGTATCCAAGTCGATCCCAGTCATCGTCGTCCATCATGTACTGGCCCGGCATTTGCTGCAGCAGGATGCCACCACTCAGAGAATTGTCGCTGACGAGGATCACGTGACTCGGTACCTGCACTGAACGCGCGAAGTAATTTTGCAGGCTGTCTGCCAGCGAGGACTGCTCGATTTCGACGATACCCTGGTAGGGACGATCACCGGCATCGACAGTAATGGCGCAGTGCGCGTTGTTCATCAGGTCGCCGAAAGTATCAGCGTCGCCGTCCTCATCGACATTCGCCATGCCGCGGATTTCGAAATCACTGGTGCATTGCATGACGAGCATGCGCAATTCGCCGTCGCCCTGAATCTGCAGTGTGACCGCACCATCGAATTTCAAGCTTTGGGCGATGAGACCGGTGGCAGCGGCCGCATGGCCTAACGTTTCCTGAATGATTCGGTCGTAGTGTTGGTCGCGCAACATGCGGCGCCATGAGCGTGACAGGTTAATGAGTGCGCCGCGTACCGGCAGAGCATCAAAAACGAACGGAATGACGTGGTCAGCAATCATGGGAAGACCCAGTCTAGGGAATCTGACTAGGAACTTCCGAGCTTAGTTCTCAAAATTGCGTTTACCTGGCCGGGATTCGCCTTGCCACCGGATTCTTTCATGACCTGGCCGACGAAAAAGCCGATCAGCTTGTCCTTGCCGGCCCTGTATTCAGCCGCCTGGCCGGGATTGTCGGCGATGACCTTGTCGACGATGGCCTCGATGGCCGACGTATCCGTGATTTGCCTGAGGCCTCGTGTCTCGATGACGTCGTCGGCCGAGCCCTCCCCGCCCCACATCGCCTCGAAGACTTCCTTGGCAATCTTGCCGGAAATCGTATTGTCATGAATGCGATTGATGAGACCCGCCAGGTGCTCTGCGCTGATGCGGCTATCGCTGATCTCGATGCCGTCTTTGTTGAGTGCACCCGACAAGTCGCCGATTACCCAGTTGGCTGCATCCTGTGGCTGCGCATTCGCAGCCGCCACGACCGATTCGAAATAGTCCGCCAGTGCGCGATTCATTGTCAGGATAGCGGCATCGTCGGACTTGATGCCGTAGTCATCGACAAAGCGCTGCCGCTTGGCATCAGGCAACTCGGGCAGCGTCGCGCGGACCTGCTCGATGTAATCCTCGCCGATCTCGACGGGCAACAAATCCGGATCCGGGAAGTAGCGATAGTCGTTCGCTTCCTCTTTCGAACGCATCGATCGCGTTTCGTCACGGTCGGAATCATACAAGCGCGTTTCCTGCACGACTTTGCCGCCGTCCTCGAGGACTTCGATCTGCCGCTCGATCTCGAAGTTGATGGCCTTCTCGATGAAGCGGAACGAGTTGAGATTCTTGAGCTCGCTACGCGTTCCCAATTCCTCCTGACCGCGTGGTCGTATCGAGACGTTGGCATCGCAGCGGAACGAGCCTTCCTGCATGTTGCCGTCCGAGATGCCGAGATAGCGCACGATCGTGTGGATCTTGCGCATGTATGCGACGGCCTCTTTCGCGGAACGCAAATCGGGCTCCGAAACGATCTCGAGCAGCGGCGTGCCCGCCCGGTTCAGGTCGATACCGGATTGCCGATCCAGCCCTTCGTGTATCGACTTGCCAGCGTCTTCCTCGAGATGCGCGCGCGTAATTCCGATGCGCTTTTCACTGCCGTCCTCAGCCGTGATGAACATTTCGCCGTGCTCGACGATCGGCAGCTCGTACTGGCTGATCTGGTAACCCTTCGGGAGGTCGGGATAAAAATAATTCTTGCGCGCAAATACCGAGCGCGGCGCGACAGTCGCGTTGACCGCCAGGCCGAACTTGCACGCCATGCGCACGACCTCTTCATTTAGTACCGGCAGAACGCCCGGATAGCCGAGGTCGACCAGGCAGGCCTGCGTGTTCGGCTCGGCCCCGTACGCCGTCGAAGCGCCCGAAAAAATCTTGCTGTCAGTGGCGAGCTGCGTGTGAATCTCGAGCCCGATGACGACTTCCCACGCAGCAGTCACGCGAAAGCCTCCGGGCACCGTGTATGCCAGTCTGTCTGTAACTGGTACTGGTGTGACGCGCGCAGGATCTGTTCTTCACCGAAGTGCGGGCCTACAAGGTGGAGACCGACCGGTAGTTCATCCGCGAAGCCGCAAGGTACCGAGATACCGGGCAGCCCGGCGAGGTTTGCGCCGATCGTATAAATGTCGTTGAGGTACATCGTGATCGGATCGTCAATCTTGTCACCGAGCTTGAACGCGGGTGTTGGCGCCGTCGGGCCGGCGATAACGTCGACATCGGCGAAAGCCTGCCGAAAGTCGTCCGCAATCAGATGCCGGACCTGCTGCGCCTTGAGGTAGTAGGCGTCGTAATAGCCTGCTGACAGTACATAGGTGCCCGTCATTATGCGGCGCTTGACCTCTGCGCCGAAGCCCTCGCCGCGACTGCGGCAGTAGAGATCGAGCAAGTCCTCAGGATCCTCCGCCCGACGCCCGAAACGCACGCCGTCGAAGCGCGACAGGTTCGATGAGCATTCGGCCGGCGCCACGACATAGTACGTCGGTACCGAGAGGTCGAGATTCGGCAGGTCGACCTCGGTCAGCGTCGCGCCCTGCGACTCGAGCACCGCGAGCGCTTCGCGGACAGCGGCGCCGCAAGCGTCATCGAGACCGGCATCGAAATGCTGCCGCACGATGCCGACGCGCAAGCCCTTGAGCGAATCGCCGAGCCCGGCGACGTAGTCCGGTACCGGCTGATCGATCGAGGTCGAATCTCGTTCGTCGAAGCCCGCCATGACTCCAAGCAACAGGGCCGCATCTTCGGCCGAGCGAGTAATAACACCGGCCTGATCGAGGCTCGACGCAAACGCGATCATCCCGTAACGGGAGACGCGGCCATAAGTCGGTTTCAGGCCCGTCGTTCCGGTCAGCGCCGCCGGCTGCCGAATCGAACCGCCTGTGTCCGTGCCGGTCGCCGCCGGCGTCAATCGTGCGGCCACCGACGCCGACGAGCCGCCCGACGAACCGCCGGGCGAACACTCGAGGTTCCAGGGATTCCTGACCGGACCGAAATAGCTGGTCTCGTTCGACGAGCCCATCGCAAACTCGTCCATGTTGGTCTTGCCGAGCATCACGGCACCGGCGGCCGACAGCCGCTCGACGACCGATGCGTCGTACGGCGACACAAAGTTCTCCAGCATCCTCGAGCCGCAGGTCGTCAGCACGCCGCGCGTGCAGAAAATGTCCTTGTGCACCAGCGGCAGGCCATTAAGAACGCCGATGCCAGGAACCCCAATGCCAGGAACGCCTATTTCACCCTCGGCACGTGCCGCGTCCGATCGTTCGGCCGCCGCCAGCGCCCGGTCAGCGGTCACCGTGATAAATGCATTGAGGTCACCGCCAAGACGCTCGATCCGCTCAAGCAATGCCTGCGTCAGCTCCACAGACGTGAAATCGCCCTGCTCGAGCCCCTGCGCCAGCTGCGTCAGAGTCTGTGTATGGAGATCTTCGGCGATCATTCGATGACCTTCGGAACGAGGTACAGGCCGTCCGAGATGGCGGGCGCGTTCTTCTGAATATCGCCACGCTGGTTCGATTCGGTCACGGCATCCTTGCGCAGCCGTTGCACCGCATCCAGCGGATGGGCCATCGGCACCACATTTTCAGTGTCCGCCTGCGACAACTGGTCGACGAAATCGACGATTCGGGAGAGTTTGTCGACGGTGTCGGCAAACTCCTCATCGGCAACCTTCAGCCGCGCCAGCATTGCAATATGCTGTACCTGGTCTTTATCGAGTGACACGGGTTCTATTCCGGAGTTCGAGCTACGAGATTCGCCGCCTGGCGAGGGCGCACGCAATGATACACGCCGCCTTGCGCAATGTCGTGGGCATTGCTAGATTGCATCGTTAACCTCGCTTCAGGCACTGCTCCACCATGTTCAAAAACATCCTGGGTTATTTTTCCAATGACCTTTCGATCGACCTTGGAACCGCCAATACACTGATTTATTCACGGGGACACGGCATTGTTCTCGACGAGCCGTCGGTCGTGGCGATCCGCGAGGACTCCGGTCGGGGTGGCCGGGTCGTCGAGGCCGTCGGTGCTGACGCCAAAAACATGCTGGGGCGCACACCGGGCAACATCACCGCAATCCGGCCATTGAAAGACGGCGTTATCGCCGATTTCACGGTCACCGAGAAGATGCTGCAACACTTTATAAGGAAGGCACACGGCAATCGTTATTTCCGGCCCAGCCCACGCGTACTCGTGTGCGTTCCCTACGGCTCGACACAGGTCGAGCGCCGCGCTATTCGCGAGTCCGCCGAAGGTGCCGGCGCACGCAAGGTGCTGCTGATCGATGAACCGATGGCGGCTGCAATCGGCGCGGGCATGCCGGTCCACGAAGCCCGCGGTTCCATGGTCCTCGATATCGGCGGCGGTACCTCGGAAGTCGCGGTCATTTCACTCAACGGCATCGTGTACGCAGCCTCGGTGCGTATCGGTGGCGACCGGTTCGACGAAGCGATTACCAACTACGTGCGCCGCAATTACGGCATCCTGATCGGCGAGGCAACCGCGGAGCGCATCAAGCTCGAAATCGGCTCCGCATTCCCGGGCCAGGAAGTGCTCGAGATATCCGTCAAGGGTCGTAATCTCTCAGAAGGCGTACCGCGCGCCTTCACGCTCAACAGCAACGAGATTCTCGAGGCCCTGCAGGAACCGCTGCAGGGCATCGTCGGGGTCACCAAGGAGGCACTCGAGCAAACGCCGCCGGAACTCGGCGCCGACGTCGCCGATCGCGGCATCGTACTCAGCGGCGGTGGCGCGCTGCTGCGTGACATTGACAAACTGCTCATGGAGGAGACCGGATTACCCGTCGTCATCGCCGACGATCCCATGACCTGCGTCGCACGCGGTGGTGGCCGTGTCATCGAACTCATCGACGAACATGGCCCGGCGGTGTTCGGACTGGAGTGAGATCCTCGTGCGGGCAGGCTGATAGAACCTATCTCAGCATTCCGCATGGACGCGGCTCGCGCCGTGTCGCAAAGCCTCAAGGGCAAAACGCGGCTCATGAGGAATACTGAGATAGGTTTTTACCTCTGATGGTCAGTTTGCATAGCAACAGCAACCCCGCAAGAATCCCGGCGCTCGGCTTCCGTGCACTGGCCCTGATCATCCTGAGCATCCTGCTCATGTGGCTGGATCATCGCGAGAATCATCTCGACGCGGTGCGCCGGACCATCGGCGTCGCCGTATATCCGATCCAGATCGTTGTCGACGCGCCGGCCCGCGTCTGGGCATGGCTGACCGAAATTAGCGCGACCAAGAACGAGCTGCAACTCGAGAACAGCCGTTTGCGTATCGAGGCGCTGATCACCCGCGGCCGGGTCCAGGAACTCGCGGCCCTGAAAGCCGAAAACGACCGGCTGCGCACCATGCTCGAAGCCCGGGAACAAGTACGCGGCGAGGTACGTGTCGCCGAAATCATGGCCGTCGACGCGAATCCGTACCGACACAACATCGTGCTGGACATCGGCAGTAACGATGGCGTGTATGACGGCCAGGCGATCGTCGATGCATCCGGCGTCGTGGGTCAGGTGATCGAGGCCGGCCTGGCAACGTCGCAGGCCATTCTGATCAGCGATCCGGATCACACGCTGCCGGTCGTCGTCAATCGAAATGGTCTGCGCACCATCGCCTTCGGCACCGGTGAATACAACCAGCTCGACTTACCATTCCTCGCAAACAATGCGGACATTCGCCCGGGCGACTTGCTGGTGACTTCGGGTCTCGGCGGCGCGTTCCCGTCGGGATACCCGGTGGCTGTCGTGGAGACCGTGACACGCCTGCCACAGGAGCCATTCGCGGACGTCACCGCAACGCCTGCAGCAGCATTGGACCAGGTGCGAGAGGTCATGCTGATCTGGACCGAGACCCGGGATGAGGGTAGCGACGATGAGTAACGAACGCGCACTTCGTCACCTTCCCGTACTCATCACGATCCTCGTGGCATTCATGCTCATGATCATGCCCTTGCCGGACGCCCTCGAGTCATTTCGCCCCGACTGGATTACCTTGATACTCATTTTCTGGGCCATGACCGTGCCACGCAGTTACAGCGTTGGCATCGCCTGGCTGGTCGGTATCGTGCTCGACGTCGCACAGGGGACGATGCTGGGTCAGCATGCTCTCGCCTTGAGCGTTGTCATATACATCACGGTCAAATTCCACCTGCTCATGCGCGTGTTCCCACTGTCGCAGCTGACGGCGACCGTGTTTGCGCTGCTGGCGCTGTATCAGTTCCTGCTGTTCTGGATCAACGGGGTTGCCGGCGTTTCGGCGAACGCGATCGACTATTGGGGTCCGGTAATAACGGGAACCCTCATCTGGCCAATATTGTCGACGTTCCTGACAGGCGTGCGCTATCGGGTACAGATGGGGACCTGAAGTGGACCTGCTTTCTCCCATCAAGGACCACCACTCCGAACGGCGGCTTTTTATCGGACGCGTCATCCTGACGAGCGTGTTTGCGTTTGTGTTGCTCAGCGTCGTCATCGTGCGCCTGGTGCAGTTGCAGGTCATCGACTACGAGCACTTCGCGGAACGGTCGCAGGGCAATCGAATCCGAATCGAGGCCGTACCGCCGATTCGCGGGCTCGTCTTCGACCGTATGGGCCGGGTCCTCGCCGAAAACCTCCCCGCATACCAGCTCGAGCTGATTCCGGAGCAGGTCGAAGATATCGATGACACGCTGCAACGCCTCGCACGCCTCGAGCTGATCGACGCTGACGACATCCCGCGCCTCAGGGAACTCAGCCGCAGCGGGCCACGTTTCAAGCCGGTGACACTGAACCTGCGCCTCGACGACGAGCAGATTGCGCACTTCGCCATTCAGCGGCCGCGATTTCCGGGCGTCGACTTTCGACCACGCCTCGTACGCCACTACCCGCACGGAGAATCAATTGCCCATGCCGTCGGTTATGTCGGTGCCCTCTCGACCAGCGATCTGCAGAATCTCGACCCGTCGCGCTACGCCGGCACCTCCCAGACCGGCAAGACAGGTATCGAAAACAAGTACGAGTCGCGATTGCACGGCGACGCGGGGTTCCGTCACATCGTCACCAATGCGCGCGGCCGGCAAGTGCCCGCGGAATCCCGTGACCGGCAGGAACTACTGCCGGCCGATGCGAATCCGACGCCAGGCGCCAACCTCTTTCTCAGCATCGACCTCGACCTGCAGATGCTGGCGACCGAGCAATTGGCCGGGCGGCGTGGCGCCGTCGTCGCGCTGGATCCCTGGACCGGCGAGATCCTCGCACTTGTGAGCGCGCCGCCCTTCGATCCCAACCTGTTCGCGGTCGGCATGAGCACATCACAATTCTCCGAACTGCAGGATGACCTGGACCGGCCGCTTTTCAATCGCGCCGTCCGCGGAACGTATCCACCGGGATCGACCATCAAACCAATGCTCGCCATCGCCGCGCTCGAGACCGGCGCCACCAACCTCGAGCGCAAGACCGTATGCCCCGGTTATTTCATCCTGCCGAACACGACGCATCGCTATCGCGACTGGAAGCCACAAGGACACGGGGAAGTCGATATTCATGACGCGCTCGAGCAGTCCTGTGACGTATATTTCTACGAGATCAGCAACGCGATCGGTATCGATCGCATCCACGACTACCTGGGCCGCTTCGGCCTCGGCAGCAAGACCGGTATCGATGTCACTGGCGAACGGCCCGGCCTTGTGCCGTCAACAGAATGGAAACGCAATGCGTTTCGGAACCCGTCCGACCAGCGCTGGTACCAGGGCGAGACCGTCATCGTCTCGATCGGCCAGGGCTACATGCTGACAACGCCGTTGCAGCTCGCGACCTCAACGGCGACACTGGCGACTCGCGGCATCCGCTATCAACCGAGAATTGTCGCAGCGTGGGAGGACCCGCTGAGCGGGGAACGCACTCTGACCTCGCCCGTCAGACTCGACAACGTCGAACTCGACAACGAGTCGTACTGGAATGTGGTTATTAATGCCATGAACCGCGTCATGCAGGGCGCGCGTGGCACGGCCCGCGCCGTGGGCAGCGGGGCTCCGTACCGCATGGCGGGCAAGAGCGGTACGGTGCAAGTGTTTTCCGTCGCACAGGACGAAGAGTATGACGAGGAGAAGATCGATGAGCGGCTCAGGGACCATGCGTTGTTCATCGCCTTTGCGCCTGTAGACAACCCGCAGATCGCGGTCGCGATCATCGTCGAAAACGGCAGCAGCGGCAGCCGTGTTGCCGCACCGATCGCGAGAGCGATCATGGACCAATACCTCGGATTTAACGATGCGGCTAAGTGACACGCAACGACTCGTCTCAGGCAAAGCGGCGCCTCTCGGTGACGTTGCCCGCGCAATGCGGCGTTTTCACATCGACGGACCGCTGCTCGGCGGCTTGTTGTTGATTTCCGCCTTCGGACTGGTTGTCCTCTACAGCGCCGTCGGCGAGAGCATGCGACTGTGGGTCAGCCAGCTCGTGCGTCTCGGCGTGGCGCTGCTCGCGATGATTGCCGTCGCGCAGATCTCGCCCGACTTTCTGCGCCGCTGGACACCGTGGGCCTACATCGCCGGGCTGATCCTGTTGGCACTCGTATTGCTGACGGGTGAAGTCAGCCAGGGCGCGCGCCGCTGGCTCAACCTGGGAATTCGCTTCCAGCCCTCGGAAATCATGAAGCTCGCGGTACCGATGATGGCCGCCTGGTACCTGCACGACCGCCAGATCCCGCCCCG
>DAOWGY010000108.1 GCA_030641695.1 Gammaproteobacteria bacterium | reverse complement strand
TCAAGAATGGCTGGCTTGTCGAAAACGGCAAAGTAACCACGCCGATCAAGGACGTCAACATCATCGGCAATGGTCCCGAATCGTTGAAGCGCATCACGATGGTGGCCAACGATGCGCGCCTCGATACGGGTGGCTGGACCTGTGGCAAGAATGGCCAGAGCGTACCCGTGTCGCAGGGGATACCGACGGTGCTGGTCTCCAGCATGACCGTGGGAGGCGAAAATGTCAGTTGAACTCAAGGAACGTGCAGCGCAGGCGGTTGAACTCGCGCAGAAAGCCGGGGCGCAGGATGCCTGGTCGTCGGCAAGCAAGAGCCGTGACGTGCAGTTCAAGTACCGTGACGGCAAACTCGAGAAGGTCAAGGATACGACGTCGCAAAACCTCGGCATTCGAATCTACGCCGGCGGCCGGTACTCGAGTCATTCGACGACTGACCTGAATCCGGATCGATTGCAGGGATTCATCGCTGAGGCGGTCGCGATCACGGCGGCGTTGGAGCCCGACGAGTATCGCCGGATTACGCCCGAAGCGTTGTTCGCGGGCCGCCCGACCGACGACCTGGACCTGGTCGATACGACCGTGCAAACGCTGGATCGCGATCAACGCGTCGAATGGTGTCGCGCGCTCGATGAGGCGGCGCATCAGCACGATCGCGTCATCTCTGCGACGTCGGGCGTTTACGACGGCACACAGAAGGCGGCGTCGGCGAGCAGCAACGGATTTCTCGGCGAACAGCAGTCCACGTATTGCTGGTTCGGTGCGGAGGTTACGTTGAGAGACCAGGGTGACAAGCGCGCCGAAGATTCGTTTTATGCAGGCAGTGCTCACGTTGCCGATCTTCCGGATCCGCAGCTTGTCGGCAGGACCGCTCTCGACCGGACGCTGTCGCGGCTGGATTCTGAAAAGGGCCCGACTGTGAAGACATCCATGGTCGTCGATTCGCGCGCAGCGGCGTCATTGATCGGTCGCCTGTTGAGGCCCGCGAATGCGCGCAGTGTGCAGCAGGGACGATCGTTCTGGGAATCGTTGATGAACGAAGCCGCGTTTGGCAGCAAGCTCACGATTGTCGACGATCCACTGATTGCGCGTGGTCTCGCTTCGCGTCATTACGATAACGAGGGCATCTCGGCACGGGCATTGCCTATCGTCGAAAACGGTGTCGTCAGTAACATTTATGTCGATACCTACTACGGCCGCAAGGGCGATATGACCCCGACGACGGGCACGCCGTCGAACAGGGTCGTGCAACTTGGAAAGCACTCACTGGCACAATTGCTGCAGAAGGTTGGCGACGGTGTTTACGTGACGTCATGGCTGGGCGGCAACGCGGATGGCACCACGGGCGATTTCTCACTCGGCCTGCGCGGACACATGATCGAAAACGGGCAGATCGGACGTCCGGTGAGCGAGATGAATGTGACCGGAAATCTGCGTGACCTGTTCGCGAGACTCGAACTCGTCGGCAACGATCCGTACCCATACTCGACGACGCTTGCGCCGTCGCTGGTATTCTCGGATGTCGATTTCTCCGGCGCCTAAAGTGCGGTTCGACGCTACTTTAGGCCGCTAAACCACCATCGACGGGGATCGCGGTTCCCGTGATATGACGGCCTGCATCGCTCGCAAGGAACAACACGAGCGACGCAATTTCGCCAGGCTCTGCGATGCGCCCATTCGGACTGCCTTCGGCGACTTCAGTCAGGAACTCGTCGACGTCCTGGTCGAGTTCATCGGCGACTGCAGCAAGCATCGGCGTATCGACGCCTCCCGGGCAGATCGCATTGACGCGCAGGCCGTCACCGGCGTGGTCTTTCGCCATCGCCCGGGTCAGCATGATGAGTCCGCCTTTGCTCGTGCAGTAGGCAACATGCTCCGCACCTGCCTTCAGGCCCCAGTAGGAGGAGAGGTTCGCAATACTGCCGGTTGCCTCCAGCAAGTGAGGCAATGCGGCCCTGCTGAGGTAGAACGGCGTATCCAGATTGATGGCCATCGTGTCACGCCAGCTTTCGTCACTGGTCTCGGCGATGTCGCCACGCAGCAGGATACCGGCGGAATTGACGAGGCAGTCGAGCCGACCGAATTCGTCGATCGTATCCGCGATCAGATCTTCGCAGTCTGAAGAAGAATCAAGTTCGCCTTCCCAGGTGGCAATATTGTCGGATGCATCCGAAACCTCGGCGAGCCTCGCTTCGTCACGGCCGGCGGCCATGACCGACCAGCCTGCATCGGCGAATTCGATTGCGATTGCCGCGCCAATACCGGAGCTTGCCCCGGTCACAAGTGCGACCTTCATGGTGATTCCCTCGCTCGCCGTAACGTGCTATGCAGTGTATATCAGATGGCAATTGGTTGGAGCGCTGCTGGAAGCGTGAGATTAAGACGTTGGAGCGCTTCTCGAAGCGCGAGCGTCAGCTGCGGCCGCCAGGCCGCTCGGGTCTTGTCTATGCACAATCTGGAGTCATTAGGCTGGCGGAATTTTTTCGCGGCGCAACTCGATACCGACACGCCGTTGGTACCCGCACGCGTCATGGCGGTGCATCGTGGCCGAGTCGACGTTGCGGGTAACGATTTCGAAACCAGATTGCCACTCTCCGGTAACAGCGCCGAGTTGCAGATTACAGTGGGCGACTGGGTCCTCGTGGATTCTGACGGGCCGAGGATATAGAAATAGCTCGATTGCTTCGGCGTCTTCAAACGCGGTGAGGCGGGCACGACAAACGCAACCCATTGGATCGCAGCGAACGTCGATACGCTCTTCATCGTCACTTCCGCAAACCGTGATTTCAACGTGGCAAGACTCGAGCGCTACCTCGCCGTAGCGCAGGATGCCGGAGCATTTCCGGTAGTCGTAATCTCGAAAGCGGACACGGTCGACTCCGTCGATGAATACGTTGCCCGGGCCTCACGTCTCTCACCCGGCCTGCTTGTCGAGGCACTCGACGCTCGAAAACACGAGGATGTCGAACGATTGCGGCCCTGGTGCGGTCCCGGGCAGACAGTCGCGTTGTTGGGTTCGTCCGGCGTCGGCAAATCGACGCTCATCAATACGCTGACCGGGGCAGTGCAGGATACGCGCGAGATTCGCGAAGATGATCAACGCGGGCGACACACGACGACAGGGCGATCCATGCATCGTCTGCCACAGGGCGGCTGGCTAATTGACACACCGGGCATGCGTGAGCTGCAATTGGTTGACGTCGGTGATGCGCTTGACGATGTGTTCAGCGACATCGTCGAATTCGCCGAGCAATGTCGCTTCTCTGACTGCAGCCATGAGGCGGAGCCCGGTTGTGCGGTGCAGGCCGCAATCGATGACGGCGAACTCGATGCGGAACGCCTGACACGTTGTCGCAAGCTGCAGTCCGAAGATCGGCGCAATACGGAGACCATCGCGGAACGTCGCGCACGCGACCGTGTCCTCGGTCAGATGTACAAATCCATTCAATCGGGCCAACGACAACTGAAAGGTGGAAAGAAGTAAATGACGTCAATCGATCTGAATGCCGATCTTGGTGAAGGAGATCCCTACGATGCGGAATTGCTGCGTGTGGTGTCGAGTTGCAATGTTGCCTGTGGTGGCCATGCCGGTGATGAGACCAGCATGCAGGCGACGATTCGCGATGCGCTCGCCAATGGCGTGGCGATCGGCGCACACCCGTCATACCCGGATCGAGACGGTTTCGGCCGCAGGGCCGGATTCATGGCAGGCGAGGATCTCTACGATTCTCTGCAGCAGCAGTTGGAGACATTTGCCGCGGTTGCGGGCGAGCTCGGCGCGAGCGTGCGACACGTTAAGCCACACGGCGCGCTGTATACTGACGCGGTCGTCGATGCTGATCTCGCAGCAGTCATTGCGCGCGCGGTAGCATCGATGCCAGGCGAGCCGTTACTCGTTGGCCAGCCGGGTACCGAACTCGAGACTGCGGCCGCAGCGCATGGACTCGAGTTTGTCGCAGAGGCATTCGTTGATCGTGCATACCAGGCTGATGGCCGTCTCGTGCCGCGTTCAGAGCAGGGCGCGGTTCACGCCGACCTGGGACGCATAGCACGGCAAGCGGTAGCGCTCGCGGTGGACGGCCGTGTGCGCGGTCACGACGGCACCGACGTGCAGGTGCGGGCGGACACGCTTTGCATTCACGGCGACACACCCGGCGCTGCCGACGCCGCACGGGCTGTACGAAAAGCACTCGAAGACCAGGGGGTTGAGATTCATGGCGTCAAATGATGCGGACGGCGCCGGCAAGCGAATATTCGACTGTGGCGATGACCTGATCGCCGTCGAACTCGAAGACACACGCGCGAGTCAGGCGCTTGCCGATCATCTGCGGAACTCCGGCCAATGGATCGAGTGTGTAGCCGGCATTGCAAGCTGCGTCGCACAATTCGACAACGCGAACGTCAATCTCGCGGAAGCGCGACAACGCCTCTCGTCAGCCATCGATGATGTGCCGGCCGTTCGTACAGAGGAATCCGAGCTCGTCGAGGTACCTGTCTGCTACGGCGGTTCGTACGGCCCGGATCTCGGGGACATTTGCGAGCAACTCGATCTGTCGCGCGATGAGTTCATTAACCTGCACACGAGTCGCGAGTATCGGGTCGACATGCTCGGTTTCACGCCGGGCTTTGCCTTCATCGGCGGACTGGATGATGCGCTCAACGTGCCGCGGCGACCGGAGCCACGTGTTCGTGTCGAGGCCGGCTCGGTCGGAATCGCCGGCGGGCGTACGGGTATCTATACCTTGTCGGGACCGGGCGGCTGGCCGATCGTCGGCCGTACACCGGCGCGCTTGTTCGATGCTGCTGCAAGGGATCCGTTTCGACTGCACGCAGGAATGCGGGTACGTTTCTTCGCCGTGAGTCCGGACGAATTCGACGCGATGGTATCCGGGTGACTTTGCGTATCCTCAAACCCGGGCTTCAAACGACAGTCCAGGCCGGTCCTCGCCAGGGCATGCGGCACCTCGGCGTGCCCGCGTCGGGCGCGGCGGATCCATTATCGTTGGCGCTCGCAAACCGGCTGGTCGGAAATCGGCTGCTGGCTCCGGCGCTCGAAACGACGCTGACCGGTGTAGCAATGCGATTCGAGGAGGACACCGTTGTCGCGATAACCGGCGCCAGGGCGAAAGCGTGGCTGAACGGCGGGCGCGTCAAATTGCACCGCGGCATAACTGTCAGCGCCGGCGATGAACTGGAGATCGGCGGCGCGAAAGCAGGCGCACGAAATTACCTTGCGTTGGCCGGCGGTATCGTCGTCGACGACGTGCTGGGTTCCGTGTCCACCTACCTGCCGGCCGGTATCGGTGGTCACGAGGGCAGGGCGCTGCGAACGGACGACCTGATTGCAACGAATCCTGAAAGGAATGCACCTGACATTACAAAGACACCCAAGGAATATCGGCCTCTGGCTTCGACGAGCTGGGCATTACGCGCTTGCTACGGCGCCGAGATCGAGTTGCTGGAAAAAGACAGCAGGTTTGACCTGTTCGATACCAACTTCACGGTGGGCAACCGTGCTGACCGCATGGGCCTGCAGTTCGAGGGCGCGAGTTTTCAGGTCGCTTCGGCTGGTCGCCTGACCAGCGCGCCGGTTTTTCCAGGCACGATTCAGTGCCCGGAAGACGGCCGGCCGTTCCTGTTGTCGGTCGACGCGCAAACGATCGGCGGCTATCCACGCGTCGCGCAAGTCGCCCGCGTGGACAGGCATCTGATTGGCCAGCTCCGCCCTGGTGATCATGTGCGGCTGTTGTGGCGTGATGCAGAGAGTGCGCGCGAGGAATTGCGGGCAAAGCACGACTACTGGCGGCCGTGGCTGCCGGACATTGCCGACGTTATTTAGCGCTTGAAAAAGTGGTGGGCCCGCCAGGGTGAGCCGGTAAAGGCGAAGCATCGCTTCGCCCCGGCGAACGCCCGAGGCCTGCCGGCCGAGGGCCGGCCTAGTCCTGTTGTTTGCCGTGTTGACGAGTCCGATCGAATGTCGGCAGTCGCTACGACTGATACGAAGTCGTGGGAAAGGGTGTGGCTAAGGTTGTTTGGTAGTCAGGTGCTGTACCCTTGCAGTTCCAAACGGAGCGGACTATCTCATCACC
>DAOWGY010000271.1 GCA_030641695.1 Gammaproteobacteria bacterium | reverse complement strand
TCGATGTTGTCATAGGGTGATTGCTCTCGGAGCTGCCCGTATTTGTGCCAGGCGCCGAAGTGTCGTTTACGATTCAGTGCCCCCCGGCGTGAATTCTGGTGCTCTGGCGGGCTAGGAAAGGTACACAAATCAGTCTCGTAATGCCACTTGCCCGCTATGGTCGGTGCGACCGCTTTGTTTTCTATGCTGTGTTTCAGTGAATCTCTATCTGCCGCGCGGGTTGCATAGGTACGACACCGACCTCCTCGTCAGTCGTCGGTAGCCACCGCCTCGTCGTCACTCTGTTTGCTCTTACGTGTGAACAGGCGCGACATCAGGATGCCGAGCTCGAACAGCAGGTAAACGGGTACGGCGAGCAGGGTCTGGCTGATGATATCCGGCGGCGTCAAAAACATGCCGACGATAAAAGCCAGCAAGAACACATAGGGACGCGCCTTGGTCAGTTTCTGCGGCGTCGTGATGCCGGTCCAGACAATCAGCACCGTCGCGATCGGCACTTCGAACGCAATGCCGAAGGCCAGGAAAATCTTGGTAATGAAATCGAGGTACAAGGAGATGTCGGTCATCATCTCGACGTTCGGCGGCGTAACCGATGCAAAGAAACCGAATACGAGTTCGAAGACAACGAAGTAGGCGAACGCGATGCCCGCATAAAACAGCACGATGCTGGAGCCGAGTAAAGGAAATGCAAAATGCTTTTCCTTCTTGTACAGACCCGGTGCCACGAACGCCCAGACCTGGTACAGCACGACCGGCATTGCGACGAACAACGCGACAAAAAAGGTCAGTTTGAACGGTGTCAACAGGGGTGAAGTAACGGCCGTCGCGATCATCTTCTGGCCAGGTAACACTTCGACCAGCGGTCTCGAAACGACCTCGAAAATTCGCTGCGAAAACGGCAACAGCACAACGAACAAGCCGATGACCGCAATCGAGATTCGAATGAGCCGTGTGCGCAACTCGACGAGGTGCGAAAGAAGCGTCCCCTCCGCGAGGTCATCGGATTTCTCTTCCTCGTTGCTCACGCCGGCTTCTCGTCCGGCGATTTCTCGTTCGGCGAAGTATTTTCCGGTGAATCTTCGTCTGGCAAATCTTCGTCCGTCGGCGCCGCGTCGGTCTCGTCCTCTGCGCCGGCGGACGCATCGTCGCTGTCGACCTTGACGCCGGCAACGCTCCGGGTCGGCTTCTCATGCAATGGTGAGTAGGTGTCGTCGTCGCGCGGGACGTGCGCAGAGCCCGGAGCAATGGTCAGGTCCTCTTTGAGCCCGGCGCCGATATTCTTGAGGTCCTTCAGGTCCTCGCTGAGATCGAGCTCTTCCTCGAGCTGGCGTCTCATGACGCGCGTCATGCGGCGTGCTTGTCCAACCCAGGTTCCGATCTGATTGGCGACCTTGGGCAGGCGCTTCGGACCGAGCACCACGAGCCCGATCATGAACAGAATGACGAGTTCAAAAAAGCCGATGCCGGACATGGGGAATGACGAAAATCAGTCGTCTTTGCGGGGTTCTTCAACCGGCGTGTTTTCGAAGTCGGCGTCTTCCTGCGAATCATCGTTCAGCTGGTCTTTTGCCTGTTCTGCTTCGTTCATGGCGCCACGAAAACCCTTGACCGCGCTGCCGAGATCCGATCCCAACGTACGCAGACGCTTCGTACCGAAAATAGCGAGCACAATCACCAAAATGATCAGCAGCTGCGGCCAGCTAATGTTGCCAAACATCCGATAACTCCCGGGGCGTAAGACCCCAAAACCTCTCAATCGACCGGCGGTCGCCGGGCGCGCATTATGTTCATGATACCGCCACTGTGGCAACAAAACCGTACTGATGTCACGGATTCAGATGCGTCAGGTTTCCAGCCAGAACGTCACGGGGCCGTCGTTTATCAGACTCACTTTCATGTCGGCGCCGAAGCGTCCGGTTGCCACGTCGTCGAGGCGTTGGCGGCAAAGCTCCACCAATCGCAGAAAGTAGTCTTCACCCATCGCGGGCGGGGCGGCTTTTGTGAAGCTTGCGCGCGTACCCTTTTTCGTATCCGCGGCCAGCGTGAACTGTGGCACGAGCAATAGGCCACCCTCCTCGTCGAGGACGCTGCGGTTCATGCGGTCGTTTGCGTCCGGGAATACGCGATAGCCGAGAATACGCTCGGCGAGACGGCTGACATCGGCGTCGGTATCGTCGCGATGAATCGCGACGAGCACCAACAATCCAGGGCCGATCTCACCGATAGTCTTGCCGTCGACGCTAACGCTTGCGCGGCTTACACGTTGCAGAAGGCCGATCATTTGTCCGCGATCTCCCCAGTTTTCCGCGATCACAGGCCTTTATTAATGCATCAACGAGTAACAAAGACCATAGCGGTGTGCCCGCAATGAGAACCTTTCCCGACCGGCCGGTGGGCGGGGTGCTCCGGTGGCCAGACGGGGTCAGCCCTGCCGGGAAGGCCACGGATGGCGCTCCCGGGCAGCGGCCTCCCGGCCGGACCAGGGAAGGAAGGGCCCCGGTCAGTCGATCGGGGCCCACTTTCGGATCCCGGTTGGCAATATTACTGCATGATTTCCCATAACAGGTTTGTTCATCAAATAGTGGGAATAATGACACCAAACCAGTAGAATTATCATCGAAAAGTGGCGCCAGAGACCCCAATAGTCACCACCAGCCTTGCATTCGTGCCCGTTGGCGCCCGTCGCTTGCGAGCAATACACTAGCGCAGGTGCAGGTCACCCCGACAGGACGAATCATGAAACGACGACAGTTTGTGGGCAGCCTCGCGGCGGCTGCGAGTCTCGCCGCATGTGCGAAGCAAGAGGGTAACTGCGAGGGTGCAGCGGCACAGTTCAGCGAGACGTTCGAGTGGTCCGCGGCAACGTCCTGGCCGCCCAAATATCCGGGCCTCGGCATCGCCGTCAACAATCTCGCCGACCGTATCGAGAGGGCGTCGGGCGGACGCCTGAAAATCAAGGTGTACGCCGGAGGCGAGCTGGTACCTGCATTCGAAGCATTCGATGCCGTCAGTCGTGGCATGGTAGAGATGGGGCACGACGCCGCTTATTACCACAAGGGCAAGGTCGAAGCGGCGCAGCTCTTTACCGCGATTCCATTCGGCATGAACTACATGGAGATGAACGCCTGGCTGTACTACGGCGGCGGCCTCGAGTTATGGCGAGAGCTTTATGAGCCGTTCAACCTGGTGCCGTTCCCCTGCGGTAACACGGGTGTGCAGATGGGCGGCTGGTTCAACAAGGAGATCAATTCGATCAGCGATCTCAAGGGACTCAAGATGCGTATTCCGGGCCTTGGCGGCGAAGTTATCCGGCGAGCCGGTGGTACGCCTGTGACGATGCCCGCCGCCGAGATCTTTACGTCATTGCAAACCGGTGCGATCGATGCGACTGAATGGGTCGGCCCGTACAACGACGTCATTCTCGGTCTGCACACGGTCGCAAAATATTACTACTACCCCGGATGGCAGGAGCCTGCGCCCGCGCTGCAGTGTTACATCAACACGAAGGCCTGGGACTCGTTGCCGCCCGATCTGCAGGCAATCATCGAGGTTTCCTGCCAGGCGATCACAACCGACATGATGGCGGAGTACACGCACGGAAATGCGATAGCCTTGCAGCAGTTGATCGAAGACCCGAACGTCGAGATCCGCCCATTCCCCGACGAAGTGCTCCAGTATTTGAAGGCGATCACTCAGGAAATCGTCGCTGAAATGGTGGCGAGGGACCCTGCTATCGCAAAGATTCACGCGTCCTGGTCGTCGTTCATCGAGAAGTCGATTCCCAACCAGCGAATCACCGAGCAGGCTTTTCTAGCCACTCGCAAGTAGCTGTTGGAGCGCTTCGAGAAGCGCTCCAACAATTCATCTGCCGTAGATTTTCGCCGGCAGCCAGGTGACGAGTTCGGGGAACAGTGCGAGCAACAGCAATGCGAATAGCTGTATCGCAACAAAGGGAATGACGCCACGATAGATCTGTTCCGTTGTTACCGACGGCGGCGCAACGCCACGCAGATAGAAAAGCGCGAATCCGAAGGGCGGCGTCAGGAAGGACGTCTGCAAATTGATCGCGATCATGATGCCCAGCCACACCGGGTCGAGGCCCATCGCGAGCAGGACCGGGGCGACAATCGGCACGACGACGAACGTGATTTCGATAAAGTCGAGCACAAAACCGAGCAGAAACATCACGAGCATCACGACGATAACGGCGCCGACCACGCCCCCCGGCAGCGCCTCGAGTATCGCCCGCACACCGTCGTCTCCACCGTAACCCCGGAACACGAGCGAAAAGATCGAGGCGCCGATCAGGATCAGAAACACCATGCTGCTGATCCTGAGCGTGGCCTGCATGATGTCTTTTAGTCGTTCGAGCGATAACTCACGCCGTGATATCGCGAGCAGTAGTGCGCCCATGCCACCGACGCCAGCTGCCTCGGTCGGTGTCGCGACCCCGGCCAGGATCGAGCCGAGTACGGCGAAAATCAGGAACAGAGGCGGCAACAGCGCGCGCAGTATCTGTGTGAGCGAAATATGCTCGTCGGCGCCATAGTCGTGCGCGGGCATCAACTCCGGATTGATCAGGGCGGCAATGATCAGGTACGCAATGTACAGAACGACGAGCAAAATCCCCGGGATCAGCGCGCCGGCAAAAAGGTCCCCAACCGAAACGGTCTGCAGCGCGTAAATGCCCATCTCGAGCTGCGCCCGTTGATAGCCGCTCGTCATCACATCGCCAAGCATGACGAGAATGATCGATGGCGGAATGATCTGGCCAAGCGTACCGGAGGCGCAAATCGTGCCCGTCGCAATTTCCGGTGCGTACCCCCGGCGCAACATCGTAGGTAGTGATAGCAGGCCCATGGTGACAACCGTGGCGCCAACAATGCCGGTGCTGGCTGCGAGCAGCATGCCGACGAGCGTCACGGAAATGCCGAGCCCGCCGCGCAGCGAGCCGAACAGCCGGCTGAGCGTATCGAGCAACTCCTCGGCGATTCGTGCGCGTTCGAGTGTCACGCCCATGAATACGAACAATGGTACGGCGACGAGCGTCTCGTTAGTCATAATGCCGAACACACGGTTCGGCAAACCGGAAAGCAACGCGTCATTGAAACTACCGGCGACGACGCCGACTGCTGCAAACAACAGTGCCGTGCCGCCAAGCGAGAAGGCAACCGGAAAGCCCGCGAGCAGCACCACGATTACCGATAGAAACATCAGCAGCGCGACCCACTCCATAGTCAGCGCCCCCTGGCCGCTTTGATTGATCGCGCGAGCATGGACACTCCTTGCAGTCCCAGCGCCAGCGGCATCAGCAACAGCACAGATTTCAACAGCGGAATGAACGGGTATGGCAGACCGCCGGGCTCCCGTGACGATTCATGCAGTTGCCAGGAAATGGTGACGAAATCCCAGGCCTTGAAAGCGAGGAAAGCGCACACCGGCAACAGGAAAACCAAAACGCCTAGCACGTCGACCAGCGCACGCCGCCGCGGGCTCATGTTGCGATAGAAGATGTCGACGCGAACGTGCTGTTCCTGCTGCAGCGTATAGGCGGCACCGATCATGAACACGACCGCGTGCATCCAGATTACGGATTCCTGTAGCCACACAGCACCGGCGTCGAATACGTAGCGCATCACGACAACGACGAATGTGACAACGACCATGAACAATGTCAGCCAGGCGACGAGCTTGCCCGCAACGATGCTGATTCTGTCAAGCACGTTGGGCGCGTCGCCCTGAGCGGCTGAACCGTTCAAAGACTCGTGCTCAGCGTCGCCAGAACGTAGGAGTAATCAGCACCAGCAACGTGAAGATCTCCAGTCGGCCGAGCAACATGCCGGCGACCGAGATCCACTTCGCCGCGTCGCTCAGGGACATGAAGCCGGCCGACACCTCGCCCAGTCCCGGGCCGAGGTTGTTGAGCGTCGCCGCCACGGCCGAAAACGCCGTCACCTGGTCGAGGCCTGTAACCATCATTGCGAGCATCATGCCGGCGAAGACGATCACGTAGACCGAGAAGAAGCCCCACACGGCGTCGACGACTCGATAAGGCACCGCCTTGTTGCCGAGCTTTACGGGAATCTCCGCGCTCGGATGAACGAGACGCACGATCTCGCGCATGCCCTGTTTGTAAATGAGCAACCAGCGTATGACTTTTATGCCGCCGGCAGTGGAGCCGGCCGAGCCGCCGATGAAGCTGGCGAAGATGAGCAGAACGGGAATCGCTGCGGGCCACGCGGAAAAATCGGATGTTGTATAGCCCGTGGTGGTCGCGATCGATACGGCCTGGAACACACCGTTGACGATCGTTGCACTGGCCGTGTCGAAGATACCGAAGCGGAACAGTGCGAGTACCACCAGAATGCACAAGACCAAAAGTATAAACGAATAGGCCTGAAACTCGGGATCCTGGCTGTAGTGCCTTATGGACACGTATCGCCATGCGTAGAAATGCAGCGAGAAATTGATACCTGCGAAAAACATGAACACTATTGCGACCACGTCGACAGCGGTGCTGTCGAAGTAGCCGATGCTGAGATCGTGCGTCGAAAATCCACCGATCGCGACGGTCGAGAATGCGTGACATAAAGCGTCGAACCAGCCCATGCCGGCGACCATGTAACTCACAAGGCATGCGATCGTGAAGCTGAGATAGACATACCAGAGCGCCTTGGCGGTTTCCGTGATGCGCGGCGTCAGCTTGGTATCTTTGACGGGCCCCGGCGTTTCCGCACGATAGAGCTGCATGCCGCCGACACCGAGCATCGGTAACACCGCGACGGCGAGGACGATGATTCCCATGCCGCCGAGCCACTGCAGTTGCTGGCGGTAGTAGAGGATCGACCGCGGCAGCTCATCCAGCCCGGTCAGAACCGTAGCCCCCGTCGTGGTCAATCCGGATATGGACTCGAAAATGGCATCGGTGATCGACAAAGACAAGCTGTCGGCGAAGTACAGGGGCGCTGCGCCAAATGTACCCAGCACGGTCCAGAATGCCGCGACGACAAGAAAACCATCGCGCAAACGCAGGTCCTTACGCTGCTTATGTACGGGGAGCCAAAACGCGATCCCTGCCACCAGCGTGAGCCCGAAGCCCTCGACGAACGACAGCCACGCGTGATCGGCAAAAATGAGGCTGATGATGATCGGCGGCAGCATCGTCAGGCTGAACATCATCAGGAGCAGCCCGAGTATGCGTTGTACGACGGTCCAGTTCATCGCCG
>DAOWGY010000142.1 GCA_030641695.1 Gammaproteobacteria bacterium | reverse complement strand
GGGAAATCTGCTGCTTGCGAGAGGCGTTCTCGAGACCCGATTTTTCCTCGACCGGCAGACCGTCCATGTCGGCACGCATCATGACGAGCGATCCTGCGCCATTCTCCAGTATTGCGACGACGCCGGTGCCGCCGACACCCTCGGTTACCTCGAAACCGGCACTGCGCAACTCCCGCGCCATGCGCGCGGCCGTCTCGTTTTCGATAGTGGATAACTCGGGATTGCGATGGAAATGATCGAACAGCGGCCAGAGATAGTCGTCGTAATCCTGCTTGACGGCGTCATTAAGCTCGGTGGCATCGGCCGAGAACGAAACCAAAACCATCACCGCGACAGCGGCGCTATATCGAGACATTGAAACCCCCTGCAGGAATATTGGCGTTATCGAGGGTTAGTGTAGCGGGATTCGAGTGCGATTTGTTGGAGCGCTTCTCGAAGCGCGATCAGGGTCATGCGCAGTCGCGCTTCGAGAAGCGCTCCAACAGCAATCAGGTATTAGCGCCGCCGCTACCCTGCAGGCGATTGATGAGTGACCTGAGGAAGACCTTGTTGAAACGCAGCTGGCACGACGAACTCACCTGCTCCATTAACGTCGAACTCACCCGCAAGATAGTCACCGGGCCTTCGGACTGGATCGACGCCTGGCGCTTTGCGCCGCGCACGTAACTCGTCTCGCCGAAGCAATCACCACTACCCAGCCTGCCGAGACTCCTGCCATTTGTCATCACGGTAACGATGCCGGACACGATGATGTAGAAGCGATCGTCGATCTCGCCTTCCTTGACGATGTCGTTACCATCCTGGTACTCGTGCCAATCCGAGGCACGCAGCACTTCCCAGATTTCGGCGTGCGAAAACTCGTGGAAAAATGTCAGAGTACGCAACAAGTCGAAATGTTCCTGGTTATCGAGGCTGTCGTATTTCTGCCGCAGGTCTTTGTAGACCCGCGTCAATTCCGCGGCCATGGTCGCGCCGCTGCCGGTGCGTTTGTCGGGGTCCTTCATCATCGTCATCGCGACGACGTTCTCCAGCTCTTCCGGCAGGTCGTCGCGATACGTATGAATTGGCGGCGGCGTTGCGTAGACGATCTGGTGCAGGAGCTTCGACAGGTTGTCGGCGCGGAACGGCCGGAATCCCGTGAGTAGTTCGTACATGACGGCCGCGAGCGAATACAGGTCTGAGGCTGGTGTCAGTTCCTCTGACTGCACCTGCTCCGGCGACATGTAGCTGGGTGAACCGGCAATGCCTTCGATACGTGAGATCTCGGAGTCGCTGACGATAGCGATGCCGAAATCGATGATGCGGACATCGTTGTCGATCGTCAGCATCACATTGCTGGGCTTGATGTCACGATGAATGACGCCACGACCGTGCGAATAGTGCAGCGCCTTCGCGCACTTGTAGATAATTTCGACAACGTCGTCGACGCGCAGCAGGTTATCCGGGCGGCAATACGCGGCCAGTGTACGCGCGCCTTGAATGTGCTCGGTGACGACGTAGTACTTGCCGTCTTCCTCGCCCGCATCGTAAATCGGCATGATGTTCGGATGCTGCAGCATGCCGACCATATGCGCTTCGTTAAAGAACATCTTGCGAGAGACCTGCGCGCGATCCGCGTCAGTGTCTTCTTCTATGTTGTATACCTTGATCGCGACGTCGCGGCGATAATAGGGGTCGTGAGACAGGTACACCATGCCGGTGCTGCCCTTGCCGATCTTGTTGATGATGACGTACTTACCGATTTTCTCGGGCACGTCACCCGTGCGTTCAAATTCGCTAGCAGGACTGGCCATTTTGTCTCACGTCAAGTCATAAGCCACCTGTACAAACCCAGTAAAATCAAGGCATACAGCGCGGCGGCGAGGTCGTCCAGCATAATTCCGAGGCCACCGCCCAGTCTGTGATCCAAGTCCCGAATCGGCCACGGTTTGACGATATCGAAGGCCCGAAACAGCCCGAAAGCCAGTATCCATGCCGTTATCGTCAGGGGCGCCGCAAGCAGCGTGATGTACATCCCCGCGATTTCATCCCACACGATTCCGCCGTGATCGTGGACACCGATACGGCGCGCACTCTCGCCGCAGATCCAGACACCGGCGACCGAGATCGCGACGGCAATGCCCACCTGGATCGGCAGGCCGAGATCGTGTGTCAGCCAGGCAAGCGCGACGCCTACGAGTGAGCCGACCGTCCCTGGCGCAAACGGCGACAGGCCCGTACCGAAGCCGAACGCGAGAATATGGACCGGGTCGGTCAGGACCGTACGCGCCAGCTTTCTGTCTACGTCGTTCATTGGAAGTGACGGTACCCGCTGTCTTCGAAGGGGACAACAATGCCCTGATCACGGCACAAAAGATTCGTACTGTCCGTGATTCGCCCGATCAGCGTCATTGCGCAAGCGAGGTCCGGCGGCTTTTGATCGGATCGCATCGTGAAACACAGTTCGTAGTCATCGCCGCCGCTCATCGCAAATCGCAACGCCTGCTCGCGATCTTCTGCCTCCAGTAGAGATTCCGACAACGGCAGGCAGTCGATATCGATTTCCGCGCCGACGCCGCTCGCTTCGAGAAGCTTGCCGAGATCCGCAACGAGCCCATCTGAAATGTCGATCGCCGCATTCGCTACACCCGAAAGCGCCATACCAACGTCGACGCGCGCAGACGGGCGTGCGAAACGAGAGACGAGGAACGCGTCCTGACTCTCGTCCGACATTTGCCGCAGACCTGCTGCAGCATCACCCAGCGTACCCGTGACCCAGATTGCATCGCCGGCTTGTGCGCCGCTGCGATGAATCGCGTTGCCAGGATCGACGTCGCCCGTCATTTGCACGCTGACAACGAGTTGCTCGCCACGAGTCGTATCGCCGCCGACGAGTTGCACACCCCACTCTCCGGCCGCTTCATGAAGACCGTCGGCAAAACGCTCGAGCCAGTCAGCCTGAGCGTCAGGCAGTGTGAGCGCAAGCGTCATCCAGCGCGGTGCTGCACCCATCGCCGCAATATCCGACAGATTGACGGCGACAACGCGATAACCGATGTCCGAGGCATCCATGGATTCCGGGAAATGAACACCGGCGACCATGGTGTCGATGACACTGACAAGTTCCTTGCCAGCTGGCGGCCGCAACACGGCGCCGTCGTCGCCGATACCGGTGGCGACTACCGGTGATTTCAATTGCCGCAAAAAATAGCGGCGAATCAGTTCGAACTCATCCACTGATCTCGGTGGCCCGAATGGACTGGGCTCCCGTATCAAGACAGGCGTTGATGTACTTGTGGCCGTCGAGCGCCCCGAACCGCTTCGCAAGGTTCACGCCCTCGTTGATGACGACCCGGTACGGAATATCGATTCGTGACTCGAGTTCGTAAACGCCGATCAACAGAATGCCGAACTCGACGGGATCGAGCTGTTCGAGAGGTCGATCGATCAGTTTGTCGATGCTTTTCTCGAGTGCGTCTTGCGAGTTACAGATTGCCTGCAGCAGTTCTTCGAAGAATTCCTGGTCGACGCGATCGAAGGCTACCTGCTCCCTGAACTGGGCGAGCAATTCACCGTAATCATGGCCGGCGATCTGCTTCTGGTAAAGCGCCTGCAGCAGAAGTTCGCGCGCACGCGTGCGTGCGCCGGTTGATTGGGTGGAAGTCATGACTAGCTGACTTGGCGCAGAAGATTGACCATTTCTATAACGGCCAGCGTCGCTTCTTCGCCTTTGTTGCCGGCTTTTGTGCCGGCACGCTCTATTGCTTGCTCGATGGTATCGACGGTCAGAATGCCGAAACCGACCGGCACGCCATGCTCGCGTGCAGCCGCCGCAACCCCGCGAACGCATTCGCCCGCGACATAGTCAAAGTGCGGCGTACCGCCACGGATGACACAGCCCAGCGCAATGATACCGTCCGCACGACGCGACGCAGCGATCTTGCTGACTGCGACCGGCATCTCGAACGCGCCCGGAACCCGGATGATTTCGATGTCGGCATCGGCAGCCCCATGCTGACGAAGACAATGCAGCGATCCCTTGAGCAGGGAATCGACGATGAAGTCATTGAAGCGTGACGCAACGATGGCGAAGCGCGCATCGCGGACGTTCAGGTCGCCTTCCGTTGTCTTTATCTTGTCCATGTGCCGCTTTACAGGTGATCAGCCTTCCACATACTCGATGATCTCCAGATCGAAACCGGAGATCGCGTACATCTGTTTGGGTGCCGATAATACACGGATTTTCGAGAGGCCGAGATCGCGGAGTATCTGCGCGCCGACACCGTAGGTGCGCAGCACAGCGTCGCCGCCACGACGCTCGTCGAGGTCGTCCTGAACCTGCCCGAGTCCTTCGACTGCATCGACGAAATCGCGCGAGGACTCCTGCTCTCGAAGCAATACGATGACGCCAGCGCCCTCTTTTGCGATGCGCTCGATGGCGTTGCCCAGCGGCCAGCCCAGCGAATGGCTTCTTGCGCCGATGACATCGCCGAGCGTGTCTTGCAGGTGCACACGCACGAGCGGGATGTCGGTCGTCGACAAGTCGCCCTTGACCAGTGCGACATGCACGGCACGATTGATCAGGTCGTCGTAGCAGTACAGCGTGAATTCACCGTGCGCGGTATCGATGCGCTGCTCGACGATGCGTTCGACGCTGCGCTCTTTTTCGAGCCGGTAGCGGATCAGATCCGCAATCGTTCCAATGCGGATGTCACGCGCGCGCGCGAATTTTTCGAGATCGGGCCGACGCGCCATGCTGCCGTCCTCCTTCAGAATCTCGACGATCACGGCGGCAGGCTCGAGACCGGCGAGGCGCGCCAGGTCGCAGCCCGCCTCGGTGTGCCCCGCACGCGTCAACACGCCGCCGGGTTGTGCCATTACCGGAAAAATATGACCGGGCTGACTCAGGTCTTCGGGACGGGCATCAGCAGCAACAGCCGCCCTGATCGTGCTCGCACGGTCATGCGCAGAAATGCCGGTTGTAATTCCTTCGGCTGCTTCTATCGAGATGGTGAAGTTTGTGGCGTGGTGGTCGTCGGTCTCCGACACCATGAGCGGCAAACGAAGTTGCGCGCAGCGTTCGCGAGACAAGGTCAGGCAAATCAGCCCGCGTCCGTGGGTCGCCATGTAATTGACGTCTTCGGGGCGAACCAGTGCGGCCGCCATCAGCAGGTCGCCCTCGTTTTCGCGGTTCTCGTCGTCGACCATGACGACCATCTTTCCAGCGCGAATGTCGTCGATGATGTCCCCGATGTCGCTGAACGTAGTATCCATTGCTGTCGGGTGCGTTGTCGTATTATCAGGCATAGCCGTGTTCTCTCAGGAAATCGATGGATAGTCTGTTAGCGTCGTTGCCGAGCATACGCTCAATGTAACGTGCGAGCAGGTCGACCTCTATGTTGACGGCCGTGCCATCCGCGTAATCGCCCATCGTCGTGACCTCGGCCGTATGCGGAATGATATTCAGACTGAAGGTATTTCCCGATACCTCGTTGATGGTAAGGCTTACACCATCGACGCACACCGAGCCTTTTTTCGCAATATAGCGTGCAAGTTCCGCGGGAACCTCGAACGCCATGCGAATCGAACGCGCATCGTCTGCCCGGGAGATCACCACGCCGATGCCGTCGACGTGACCGCTTACCAGGTGGCCACCGAGCGCGTCGCCAACGCGCAGTGCAGGCTCGAGATTGACCGCATCGCCCTGCCTGAGCTGTTTGAGCGTCGTAACATCGAGCGACTCGACGGATACATCCGTCTCGAAACCATCGGCGAGGAGTTTGACCGCCGTCAGGCATACGCCGCTGACGCAGATGCTGTCGCCTGCTTCGTAGTCCGACCATGGCAGCTCTGCCGCCGTCACGGTCATGCGTACATCGCCGCCGCGATGCTCGATCGCGCTGATCGTACCTTTGGCCTTGACGATTCCCGTAAACATTAGTCAGAGGCTCCCTAACTCACCACACGTACGGTAATGCGAATGTCCTGGCCGACGCGTCGCAAATCGATGATATCGACCGACAACCGGTTCGACATTGCGGTCCAAAGGGGCGTTCGGAACATCGTCATTGTCTCGCTGCCCATGATATGAGGCGCCTGGTAAATCACAAGCTCGTCGACGAGCTTCCGCGTCAGCAGGTAGCCGGCAACGGTTGGCCCGGCTTCGACAAGCACATCGTTGATTTCGCGGGCCGCGAGATCGGCGAGAACGGCGGCCGCGTCCACGTGTACGTCGTCCGCCTTCACCTTGACGACGTCGGCACCGGCATCGATGAGTGGCTGCCGTCCGGCGTCGTCGGTGCAATAAAGGACTGTGTTTCCGGGCAGGTCCAGCATGCCGGACGACAACGGCATGCGCAGATCGGAATCCAGAACGGCACGCAATGGTTGCCGGCCGGCGGTATCCAGATCCTCGTGTCGCACGTTCAATGCGGGGTCATCCGCAAGTACGGTGCCGATACCGGTGAGAATCGCGCCGGACCGGGCACGCAGGCGTTGCACGTCAGCCCGGGCTTCCGGCCCGGTAATCCACTGACTCTCGCCCGATGCCATTGCGATCGCACCGTCGAGGCTCGCGCCGACCTTCAGTCGAACGTAAGGCCATCCACGCTGTACACGGCTGAGAAAACCGGCGTTCAGTTTTGCCGCCGCGTCAGCCATGAGTCCCGTACGCACTGCAACTCCCGCAGCCTCGAGTGCCTCACGGCCATCGCCGCTGACACGTGGGAACGGGTCCTGCATCGCGATGACGACTTCGGTAACACCCGCCTCGATAAGTGCGGGCGCGCACGGCGGCGTCTTGCCTTGGTGCGAACAGGGCTCGAGCGTCACAAAGGCCGTTGCGCCTGCGGCTTTGTCGCCAGCCGCATTCAGTGCATTGATCTCGGCGTGCGCCTCGCCAGCGACCTTGTGCCACCCCTCACCAACGATGTCACCGTCGCGCACCAGAACACAGCCCACCATCGGGTTCGGGTGTGCCGTGTAAAGGCCACGCGCCGCGAGTCGCATGGCGCGCGCCATGTATGCGCTTTCAGTGGCCGAGAATTCGGACATACGGCGTCACCGATTCTTCTTGCCCAGCAAATCAGGCAACAGTGACATTTGCTCGCGGTTGGCTGCCGCTTCCGATATGCGCTGCAGGCGCTTGATCTCTTCCTCGAATTCGGTCACGTCCTGGAAGCGGCGATAGACCGACGCGAACCGCACATACGCGACTTCGTCGAGTGCGCGCAGCTCTTCCATGACCAGTTCGCCGACGAGCCGGGAGGGCACTTCGCGTTCGCCCATCGTTCGCAGCTTGTGAATGAGCCTGCCAACGGCCTGCTCCAGCGCGTCGCTCGCGACGGGGCGTTTCTCCAGGGCGCGCACCATACTATTGCGCAGCTTGGACTCGTCAAACGGTTGCCGGCTGTTATCGTTCTTGACGAGGCGCGGCATGACGAGCTCGGCCGACTCAAAGGTCGTGAATCTCTCGTTGCAGTCCAGGCATTGCCTGCGCCGACGGATCTGCCTGCCCTCGCCCGCAAGTCGGGAATCGATCACTTTGGTTTCTTCGTGGCTGCAGAACGGGCAGTGCATGGCTCGGCCGTATTAGTTGTATACCGGGAATCGCTGACAGAGTTCGAGGACCTCACCACGTACGCGATCAATGGTGTCCTCGTTTTCGATGTCGTCGAGTATGTCTGCAATCCAACCCGTCAGCAGACGCGTCTCGTCGGCGCCGAAGCCCCGTGTCGTAATCGCGGGAGTCCCGAGTCGCAGGCCGCTCGTCACAAAAGGCGACTGCGGATCGTCGGGAACGGCATTTTTGTTGACCGTAATGTTTGCGCGCCCGAGGGCGGCGTCCGCGTCCTTGCCAGTGATGCCGCGTTCGATCAGGCTGACGAGCATCAGATGATTGTCGGTGCCACCGGAGATAATCGGGTAGCCGCGTTCTTCGAGCACGCTCGCCATGATTTTCGCGTTCTCGCACACGTGCCCCTGGTACTCCTTGAAGGCAGGTTCCATGGCTTCCTTGAGAGCAACCGCTTTGGCGGCAATGACGTGCATGAGCGGCCCGCCCTGCGTGCCCGGAAATACCAGCGAGTTGAATTTCTTCGTGAGCTCGGGATTTTCTTTTGCAAGTATCAGCCCACCGCGCGGTCCACGGAGCGTCTTGTGCGTCGTCGTCGTAACGACGTCCGCGTACGGAATCGGGTTCGGATAGTGTCCGGTGGCAACCAGCCCGGCGACATGCGCCATATCTACCATCAGGTAGGCGCCGACACTGTCCGCGATTTCACGGAAACGTCCCCAGTCGATGACGCGCGAGTAGGCCGAGAAACCGGCAATGATCAGTTTCGGCTTGTGCTCGTTTGCAAGTGCCTGCACATGATTGTAGTCGATCAATGCGGTCTCGTGATCGATGCCGTATTGCACGGCATTGAACAGGCGCCCCGAGAAATTGACTTTGGTACCGTGCGTCAGGTGCCCACCCTCGGCGAGGCTCATGCCCAACAGTGTGTCGCCGGGCTCTAGCAATGCCATACAGACAGCCGCGTTGGCCTGCGAGCCGGAGTGTGGCTGTACGTTGGCGTAATCGGCACCGAAAAGTGCCTTGGCGCGCTCTATAGCGAGCGTCTCTGCTACGTCGACATGCTCGCAACCGCCATAATAACGCTTGCCGGGATAACCCTCCGCGTACTTGTTCGTCAGCACGGAACCCTGCGCCGTCATAACGCGCTGGCTCGCGTAGTTTTCCGAGGCGATCAGCTCGATATGCTCTTCCTGGCGGCGCTGCTCCAGTTGAATGGCTTCGGCGAGTTCGGGATCGAATGATTCGAGAGTCTGCTCGGACTCTGTGGCGGGCTTGGCGTCGAGCATCGGCGGGGGTCTCCGGATTCGGGCGGGCGTGGAAAAGAGGGCGATGTTACCTGCAAATTGCCACGGTGTAGAGGCCGGTTTGCACGTACAGGTTCACGCGGCCTCGGTGAACGCCTGTACGACGCGGGTCCAGGCACGTGCCAGATTTTCGCGGTTATAGCCGCCACCGCCCGTCCCGACGACTCGTCCCGCGCAGTGCTTGTCGGCAAGGCGGCACAGCGTGGCGGCTGCGTCGGCATGCGCCTGCTCCGTGTAACAGAGGTGCGTGATCGGGTCTCCCTCGAGGCTGTCGGCACCGCACTGAAACAGGATGAACTCGGGCTCTGCGGCGTCCAGATAGGCCTCGACCCGGCGCCAGGCCAGCCGAAATTCGGCGTCATCGGCACCGGGCGCCAGCGGTATGTTCAACTTGGTGCCACGCGCCCGGCCCGTGCCGGTCTCCTCCGCCGCGCCGGTGCCGGGATAGAGATAGCGCCCGTCTTCGTGGATATCCGCGAAAATAAGGTCGGGATCGTCCGCGAAACCGTAGAACATGCCGTCGCCATGGTGTGCGTCGATATCCACGTAGGCGACACGCTTCAGACCGTGCTTCTTACGCAGATATTCGGCGGCAACACCGCAGTCATTGAACACGCAAAACCCGGCGGCACGATCGCGCGCCGCGTGATGCAATCCTGCGATTGGCACGAACGCGCGCTTCGCTTCGCCGCGCATGACCGCGTCGACGGCAGCAAGTGTGGTGCCGACGACATCGGAAGCCGCATCGAAGATTCCCGGCAAAGCCGGCGTATCGCCGTCGTCGAGGTATCCGCGACCCTCCTGTGACATGCGCGACACCTTGTCGATGTAATCGGGCGTATGAAACAACGCGAGCTCATCGACGCTCGCGCGCCGCGGCGCTTCGTATTGAATCGAGTCGTCAAGATCCGAATCGGCCAGTTCGCGGTGAAAGACGTTGTGTCGATCGATGCCGAAGGGGTGTGGATCACCGAAACCGTAAGCGGCGATCGCGTCGCCCTTGTAAACGAGAACGGGGTCGCTCATTGGCGCAGCATACCGGATAATGCGCGCTCCTTAACCATCACGATCGAGAAATGGCGCAATACATATACACGATGAACCGCGTGGCCAAGGTGGTCCCGCCGAAACGCCAGATAATTCACGACATCTCGCTGTCGTTTTTTCCGGGCGCGAAAATCGGCGTGCTGGGCCTGAATGGCTCCGGCAAATCGACCCTGCTGCGCATCATGGCCGGAATCGACACCGATATAGACGGTGAGGCCCGGCCACAGCCCGGCATCAAGATCGGCTACCTCCCGCAGGAACCCGAACTCGATGCCTGCAAGGACGTCCGCGGTAACGTCGAGGAAGGCGTTGCCGAAACCAAGGCCCTCGTCGACCGATTCAACGAGATCAGCATGCAATTCGCCGAACCGATGTCGGACGACGAGATGAACGCACTGCTCGAGGAACAGGGCAAATTACAGGACGCCATCGACGCAGAAGGCGCATGGGAACTGGACCGCAAGCTCGAAATCGCAGCCGATGCGTTGCGCCTGCCGCCCTGGGACGCCGACGTAAGCAAACTCTCCGGTGGTGAAAAGCGCCGCGTAGCGCTTTGCCGGCTGCTGCTGTCGCAACCGGATATGTTGCTGCTCGACGAACCGACCAACCACCTCGATGCCGAATCGGTTGCCTGGCTCGAGCGCTTTCTCGACGAGTATCCGAGCACCGTGATCGCCGTAACGCATGATCGCTATTTTCTCGACAACGTCGCGGGGTGGATACTCGAGCTCGATCGCGGATACGGCATTCCCTGGGAGGGCAACTACTCATCGTGGCTCGAGCAGAAGGAAGCACGGCTTGCGCACGAAGAAGCGTCCGAGAAGGCACGGCAGAAAGCGATCCATGCCGAACTGGAATGGGTACGCGCCAATCCCAAGGGGCGCCAGGCGAAATCCAAGGCGCGTCTGCGGCAGTTCGACGAAATCTCGTCATCGAGTTACCAGAAACGCAACGAGACCAACGAGATCTACATACCGCCGGGACCACGGCTCGGCGACATCGTCATCGAGGTCGAGAACCTGAAAAAAGCCTTCGGCGACAAGTTGCTTATCGACGGGCTGAGTTTCCAGCTACCGCCGGGCGGCATCGTCGGTGTCATCGGGCCCAACGGCGCCGGCAAAACGACCCTGTTCCGCATGTTTACCGGCGACGAGCAGCCTGACGGGGGCACGATTCGTCTGGGGGATACAGTGCAACTCGCGAGCGTCGATCAATCCCGAGACAGCCTCGATGACAGCAAGACCGTCTGGGAGGAGATCTCCGGCGGTCAGGATCTCATCAAGGTTGGTAACTACGAAACCTCGTCGCGCGCCTATGTCGGCCGCTTCAACTTCCGGGGTTCCGAGCAGCAGCAGAAGATCGGTCTTCTCTCGGGCGGTGAACGCAACCGGCTACATCTCGCCAAAATGCTGCGTTCCGGCGGCAACCTGTTATTGCTCGACGAACCGACCAATGACCTCGACGTCGAGACCCTGCGCGCTCTGGAGCAGGCCTTGCTCGAATTTCCCGGGTCCGTCGTGGTTATCTCACACGACCGCTGGTTTTTGGATCGAATCTGCACACATATCCTGGCGTTTGAGGGCGACTCAGTAGTGACTTGGTTTGCCGGCAATTACGCGGACTACGAAGAGGACCGCAAGCGCCGCCTGGGCGCGGACGCCGCAAACCCGCATCGCATCAAATACAAGCGCCTCGAATGACAGCCGTTGGAGCGCTTCTCGAAGCGCGAGTGGGCTCAATAGCGGTCGCGGTTCGAGAACCGCTCCAACAGGGGTGCTATTGGTCGTTGGAGCGCTTCTCGAAGCGCGGAGCGATAGCTGCGGCCGTAAGGGCGCCTGGAGCGCACATATTGGATTATGTCGAACCGTAGCAAGCGTGGTAAAACCATGGTGCATACTGGGTTAACCGGCGTTGCATGAGTGGCCGGCATTACAATGAAGGTCGGCCCGATAATTAACGATAACGGTGACCGGCACGACCGAGCGGCTTGAGCGAATGGCACTAATACTGGACAGAGACCAGGGTCTCATGAGCGATGAAGCCGAGAGGATCTGGCTCGAATGCCCTTAGTGCGGCGGGTACTCGCGCATGAGCCCGCAGGCTGTCCCCGACCCAGGGCGAATCATCGAAACCAGGCCCAAGCATGTCGGGCTTGTCTACCAGTGCGACTCCTGCCGTGCGCCCGTATTCCTGCGCTTCGCAATCAAGTCGTTTGACGACGATCGGGTCGAGTTGTACCGCAACTTTGTCGAACTCGAGCGGCCAAAGGAACGCTTCGCATTCTCTTATTTACCGAAGCACACCGATGTCCTGTTTCGCGAGGCGCTGTCCTGCTATTCGGGCAATAATTTCAACGCGTTCGCTTCGATGTGCCGGCGCTCGGCGTATAGCGCTTTCACGGCGCTCGGCGAAGGCGGCAAGCTGCGTGCATTCGACGAAGTCATGATCGCGCAGGATATCGCCGGTATCGACGACGACAGCTTCGCACCGATCAAGGAGATACTGTTCGAGTTCGGTGAGGAGGAGGAACTGCCGTTATTGAACCGCGTTCAGGCCGGCATACTTCTGGAAGTGTTGAAAGATATGTTCTACCAGTGCTTCGTGCGCCGCGGCAAACTGACGCGCGCGCTCAAGGTGCGACGCTTTTTCGTGCAGGATGGCAGCGGCGACCTGGCCTCGTCTGCCTGACAGTAGTAGCTCAGACATCACCGTACCGATTTGCGTGCACGCTACTTGCTCACGCAACGCTTGAGATGTATGTCCACATCACAAATGTGATTAGCCAGCCACCGGTCTACGGTGTCTACCAAGCTCCGAGCATCCGCGGGATCGTAGCCGCTCACCGCGAAACGCTGGCGAAACCCAGCCAGGGTCTCGAGGAAACTCACGTGGGCATCCTTGTTCCTCTGGGCCACAGGGCAGCGGTACTCCTCCATGCACCGTTCTTCGAAGCCAAAGTGGCCACGACAGTACGTAGTGAGGGCGTCGAGCAGCACAGTGTAGACTGCTCCACCCCCTCCCGTGTCCAGAGCAGCGCGGAAGTCTTCAGCCATACTGAAGATCATCTTGTGGTCTTCGTCGATGCGCTGGACGCCAGTGGCGTAATCGTCACTCCACTTCATTCTCGACTCTTGCCTTCGTCACATGACAATTAGCTGCTGACTTTCGCACAAATGACGCGCACCCGAAGTTTCCAATCGGGCGCAAAAGTGCTCTGATTCTGTGCGTTCACCAACCAGTGTGAGCCATCGAAAGCTGGCTGAAAATACGTCACCCGTCCGTCCAGAATCGCACCGGTCGGATCCAGTACCGACCAACCGGCTCCGAGAGCCTTCTTGTCTTCGGGGCAGTCCACCTGCAGCTGCTTCGCCGCTGTTACGTTGACCTCGGTTTCACCAACTACTACCTCATATTCCGCAACACCCGGTGGGCCTGGTGGTCCCTCAGGACCGGGGGGTCCGACGCAGCCTGCTGCGGATAGCGCTATCAAAACCGGGATCGCCAAGCCAAGTCTCTGAATTCTCATATTCGCTCCTTGTAATCTCACTCATCAGTTAGCGTCATTTTTCAGCTTGTTCCAAGTGTAGTCCCACAAGCGCAGCTTTCGTATCAATAATCAATGTGTGATTTCCTCGGGAGTCGAGATAGCTTAACTCGACCTGTTGGGGAGACGGCGACAACGGAAAGAAGATATGAAGATCGAGGACGCCGCATCCGAGAGTTAAGTTCTTCATTTCTTTGCTTGCCAATTGTTCCTAGCTGATCCAACCCTTGCTCTGGGCCTGCTTCGAATACCAGATCAAAAACGCCGCCACGATCAACGGCATCAGAATCATCACCAAAATCTCGAAAGGACTGAAGGCGATCGTCGAACGGGCAATGCCAATGGTGTGGATCACCGTCACAATCACGCCCAGTAGCGACGCGACAAACAAATAGTACGCTGACGACTTCCTGAGCAAGAGCAGGAGTCCGCCGAATGCGCCGACGAAAACGCCTATCGCAAAACCTCCGGTAGCCCAGGCAGGTCGGCCTTCAATTATCGCGCGGTGTGTCTCGGGCATCGCGGCGACCATGTCTGCATTCATCTGCATGAGGAAATTCATGGCGCCCATGACATTCCAGATTAGCGCGAAGGCGCCGATTGCCCAGAAACTCCAGTGAACACCACCAACGTTTTCGTCGTTCATCACATCCCCCCTGGCATGACAGGCTGCTCTTGAGCGCAACGCGGCCATTTGTTTCAACTTGTTCTGACGGTGTGTGTGCGATCAAGTACCGAACATGATGCCTAGCCTACGGCCACCCGCACATTCCGGAACATCCTCATCCACGGGCCATCGTCGCCCCAGTCATCCGGATGCCATGAATTCTGCCTGGCCATTGCGACCCGTTCGGGGTGCGGCATCATGATCGTCACACGTCCATCCTCGTTCGACAGTCCGCAAATTCCATCCCGCGATCCGTTTGGATTGGCAGGATAGTCATCGGTAACCTCACCGTAGTTGTCCACGTAGCGCAGCGCTACCGTGTACGACGCGCCGTAGCGGGCCTCATCGCTGTCGAAACTCGCCCGCCCTTCACCGTGCGAGGTCGCGATTGGCATTCGGGATCCGGCCATACCCTGCAAGAACAAGGAAGGGCTTTCCACCACCTCGACGAGACTCAGGCGCGCCTCGAACTGCTCGGACATGTTCCGCAAGAAGCGTGGCCAGTTCGCGGCACCGGGAATCAGTTCGCGCAGGTGGGACAACATCTGGCAGCCGTTACAGACACCGAGCGCGAAGGTGTCACGGCGATCAAAAAACGCGGCGAACTGGTCTCGCGTACGTGAATGATAAAGGATGGATTTGGCCCAGCCACCGCCGGCGCCAGGGACTTCTTCGAAAGTATATCCGCCGCAGGCAACCAGTCCCTGGTAATTCGCAAGGTCGTCGCGCCCCTCCAGCAAATCGCTCATGTGCACATCGACGACCGAGAATCCGGCACGCATGAATACCGCCGCCATCTCATACTGGCTGTTGACACCTTGCTCGCGGAGGATTGCGATCTT